>CAJUHN010000355.1 GCA_910585935.1 uncultured Lachnospiraceae bacterium
AAAGCTGAAAGCCCTTAATTTATCGGCATTCCAGAAAAGTTAGTGCAAATTCATTAAATTCATGGTATAATTAAAAAGGGTGAATTTAATGGATACAAATGATTTAGTAAAATTACTGCCGCCAGACTATGAACAAGTATGCTTTGATAAAAAAGCGATCACAAGAAAACGGACAATTAAAAATCCTTTAGATTTATTGCGCCTGATCTTATTTTATCTTTCTGGTAATAAGTCTTTGATTGATGTAACACATTTTGCTTTGTTAAGCGGCATTGGCAAAATCAGTGATGTTGCTTTTATGAAAAAGTTCATACAATGTAAGGAATGGATCAAGTGGCTGACACAAAACATCCTTCCAAATCCCATCATGCACTATAAAAAGCCTGGCTGGCTTGAATCTTATCAGGTACTTGCAGTAGATGCCTCTGATATTGTGGAGAAAAGCGCAGTAAAATGACTGTGGCATTTGCATTATGCTGTGGATTTATTTTCCCTGACCTGCAGCCAATTTAAAATAACGGAGCAATCCACAGGGGAAAGCCTTAAAAATTTTACGTTCAGCAAAGGCTGCCTGATAATAGCAGACCGAGCATATGGCACAATAAAAAGTATAGAACACTGCCTGAATGCAGGCGCTGATTTTATTCTGCGAATCAAGAATCAGGCATTTAACCTGTATGATGGCAGCGGACAGAAAATAATATTGGCTGACTGGCTTTTGACAGTTGGTGAAAAAGCATCTGAATGCATGGTATATATAAATGGGAGTGATAAAAAACCGATTGCTTTAAGGCTTTGTGCCATAAAGAAAACAAAAGAAGAAATACGAGCAGAAGAAAAGCGGTTAAAGAGATTGGAAAGTAAAAAACAAAAAATCTATAGTGAAGAAACAAAGTTCACTCACAGGTATATGTTTGTTATGACCTCCCTTCCCGCAGAAATTTCTGCGGAAGAGATTTTGTCCTGCTATCGTTTACGCTGGCAAGTTGAGCTGGTGTTCAAAAGAATGAAATCTCTGTTGCAATTAGGAAATATTCCAACCAAAACAAAAGAATCAGGGGAAGTTTGGATCAGCGGAAAAATCCTGCTGTCCCTTCTTACAGAAAAATATCTTGGGGATATTGATTTTTCCCCCACTTGGAACATCAGAAGAGAACCGGAGTATATGGAGGGAGACAAAGCTGACATCATTTATAATTTTTATGATGCTTCTGCCCAATAAAGCGACAATGTCCGTTGACGTTCTGGAATTGATAAAAATGTCATTGATTGAAAAACGAAAAAGTCCAAGACAGCAATTTATTCGATTTTTGTTAAGTTAGTGCGTATGGAGCATTTCCCCGAAGTTGCTAAACTTTTTACAGAAAAAGTGAAGCAGCTTTTTTCTTTTAAGGAAGCACAGGAACGAGCCGAAAAAGAAGCAAGAGAAAAAGAAAGACAGGAGCGTATCAAGGCACGAAGAAAGAAGCGAGATATAGAAAGATAATTCTTTGATAATGATGAGGGCAGTCAGATAAAACTGATTGTCCTTGTCGTATGGGGATAGAAAATACAGGAGAAATATGGTAGAATGAAATTAGCAAATTAGAATTTGGAGAGATTAAAATGTCAATATTTACAAAAATAGTAGAAAAATATGATTGGAAGATAATCGGTGAGCCAGTGTGCTTGAGCGGTGGCTTTATGCACAAGATGTATAAGATTAGCACACAGCAAGGGACTTTCGCTCTGAAGTTGCTAAATCCGTTTGTTATGCAAAGAGAAACCGCTATGGATAATTTTGCAAAAGCTGAACGGATAGAATTTTTATTGGAGCAGCAAGGTGTTCCGGTTCTTCCTGCATTGTCTTTGTGTGGAAGAAAAATGCAGGAGATAGATGGTGAATATTTCTATCTATTTGACTATTTTCCTGGGAAAGCCTTAAAAAGCAACGAGATAACAGCAGATCACTGCAAAGAAATGGGAAAGGTACTTGCTGAAATCCATAGTGTAGACAAAAAGTATGAAAATGAAGTTTTTTGTGAAATGTCTATTGATTGGAATTTCTACCTTGCAGAAATGAAAAACACCGATACGAAATTATACGCAATGTTGAAAGACGCTTTGCCTGTTATTCAAGATGGTCAAAATAAAGGCAATCAGGCAAGAAAGAAACTCCCCCCAATCGTATCAATCTGCCATAATGATATGGACTGCAAAAATGTTCTCTGGAACGGGAATGATTATCGCATTATTGATTTGGAATGCTTATCTTATAGCAACCCGTTTATGGAATTGTTTGAATTGGCATTGTGCTGGTCAGGATATGAAGATTGCAAAATTGATTTTCAGTTATTTCAATCTTTTTTACAGGGGTACAAAAATGCCGATGAGGATATGCCCGTGGATTGGGAAACATTATATGATTGCGATAACGGCAGATTGGAATGGCTGGAATATAACATCAAGCGTGTTTTGGGCATAGACTGTGGAGCAGATGAAAAAGAAATCGGCATAAAGCAGGTTGAAGAAACGCTCCATCACATTATTTATTATTTCAATATGAGAGATCAGATACTTGAGCATTGTAGTGTATAAATTAAATTTAAGCAGAATATCGAATAATCCAAAAGACGCTGCCGTTGTAGGAACACCCATTCCCACAACGGCAGTTTTCATTTCCAAGGTCTGCGCCGGAAATTCATGCCGGAGTGTTTGATAAGCGGGGACTTTCGGAACAGCTTTTTCAAGGTGGTGCGTTCTTCTTCCGAGAGCCGCTTATATTTGAGCCGGAACGCCTTGCAGAATATCTCTGTAAATTGCTGCACCCTGTCCCCCCGGCGATTGCATAGCCTTTTGGACTTCCCGGATCAGCTCATCGGCGGGCGTGGTATCCGGCGCACTTTCACTGTCATTTTCATGTGCCTTGCGTATGTCATGGAGAATGGTGTCCCTAGAATTCCAGATATATTTATGCAATTGGAAACAAACAACCTATGAGGAACAAGAAGATGAAATGAAAAGTATAAGATTGATTTTTAAAGAGATAAGAAATTTGATTTTTGATGCTACAGAGAAAAAATTTGATTGCGATTCCATACTTGAATTTAGCTGTGAAGATATTATTCTAATAAATGAAGTATGTTCTAAGGTAAAACTTTTATTGGATGGAGATACTAATATAAAAAAAATAGAATTTGTTGGAAGAGAAGTAGAAGTCATATTATAATAAAAATTGTTACATATTTAGATAAGATATTACAATTTTAAAGTATTTATTAAAAAGTGAGAAATCCCAGTGAAATAATGCTTAAAAATTTCAATGGGATTATTTTTAGAAAGAAAACAGAGAGAACACGATCGTTTATCAGATGCTGTAAAGAATCGAAAGAAGAATCCAAGAAAGGGAAGAGAAGTATGAATATAACGAAAGAAATCAATGAATAAGCTTTAAGAAAGGAAAAAAGAAAATTTACCTATGATAAAGAAGAGAGTATAATTAGAGAAGAAAAAAGAGAAAGAGTTAGTAGTCGTATTAATGAGAGAAAGTAACTTTAAGAAAACAACATTCGGTTTCCAAGGAAACCCA
>CAJUHN010000356.1 GCA_910585935.1 uncultured Lachnospiraceae bacterium
GTTCGCTCATTAAGTGCCGACGTCTTCCAAGGGGCTTCTTTCGGAATACTTCCTTCCCGGAAGCTAGTTTGTATCATGGGCTAGTCTGTAAGGTATATGCTTCTTTGGGGTTATTGTTTAGTTTTTTATTTTATTGTTATTATGAGATTCATTTTTTATAGATTAAGCAAACTAATAAATTAAGTGTATTGATATTGTAAAAGTAAGAGATTACAGGAATATCACAGTATAGCAGAAGGATGGTAATAGTATGGCAATAAATAAAATTCCTTTTGAAGAAGGACCGTTGACAACGATGATTGAACGGCTTTATAAAACTATGAACGCTATGGATAAAGAATGGTCAAGAATGATTAAACCAGCCAGCTTCCCAAAGTCAAATACAAATCTTAAATGAAATTTTGAAACAGCATGGTAGGAGTATTCCACTTTCATACCTCTTGCTTTTCACAAGCGGCAGGCTCAACGCCTATCTTGCCGACATCGACAGGCAGGCAGAGGAACGCTTTGAAAGGTTCATAGAGGGGGCACAGGGCATAACGAGTCTAAAGGAAGAAAACGCTTTAGAATGGACAGGAAGAATGAATAACATAAGGGCGTATGCGAGGGAGATTGTGAACGAAGAAATCATTTTTGCATAAGTAGTAATGATGGCAGAGGGTAAAAATTCTGCCGTTTTTCTTTTCGGGAGTTTTTAAAAAAGTTCATATTTGAGTGAGTGAATCAATTCGTCCCAATAGCTATACTAACGTGAGTTCGATGAAAATACTTATGCAAAAGCCATGTTTTCAGCATAAATAGATGGTTTTTTCGGCAGAAAAGAATATGCCACAAGACCAGACACCAAGTTGACTACAAAATTACAGCAGCTCCTGTGTCTAGAATGTTCTATCTGGCAGATATTTTTTTAAAAGTCATTGACAGACTCTATCAAAGCTCTTTTCCGTAAAAGAAGTCTATCGAAAAAGCACAGCATCCCTGGGTTTTTCGCATTCTTTTTCTGCTTGGTGATGAACTCCACTCCTTGTTCCAGAAGATCTTCAAACAGCTTCTTGGAAACATACCCTTTATTGGCAAATAATTTTCCGAAAAGATTTTTGGTTAGATGGCTCATGACTTTTCGGTTACGGTCATCCACATTACCTGGTTTCAAGGAAAACCGTATTGAGAGCGTGTTAAACATAAATCGAGTATAGTTAATACTAAGAGGAACGGATAAACCCGCCAATGCTCGTAAAAAGAACTCCAATATGCCAAAAAAGAAATAAAGCAATTTCACACCCATTCCACATTAGTATGGTATGCTTAAAAAGAGGTGATTTATATGGCGACATTACTCATTGTTGAAGATGATCGAAAAACAAACGAAGCAATATGTGAGTATCTAAAATCAGCAGGGCATATGCTAATATCAGCGTATGATGGTGCTGCTGCATTACAATCTTTTGATGAATGCAATATAGACTTAATTGTGCTTGATATTATGCTCCCTAAAATATCGGGGCTTTCCGTTTTGCATGAAATAAGGCAAAAAAGCTCTGTTCCTATACTTATGCTAACAGCGATTGAAGATGAATATACACAAGTTACAAGTTTTGATGAACAAGCAGATGACTATATCACAAAGCCCTTTTCTATGGTTTTATTGGGTCGGCGTATCACAGCTCTTTTAAGAAGGAGTGGAAAAGGGATATTGTCTAATACAATAGCATTTGGCGATGTAATTGTGGATTTCTTTGGTTATTCTGCAAAGGATAATAATGGAAAAATTGATATTACTCCAAAAGAAATAGATTTGCTAAGGTTGCTTGTGGAACATAAAGGATTGGTTCTTACCCGTACCCAAATACTTGATGATTTATGGGGCGATAGTTATCCTATTATCGACAGGACAATAGATACTTATATTAAAAATTTGCGAAAGAAACTACGGCTTGAATGTATAGTTACTGTTAAAGGTATAGGTTACAAGTATGAGGTGAATACATGAAGAAAATAAAGATATTTCCAAAGACTTTTATATATACATTAGGATTGATGCTTTTTATTGTTGGAGTTGCCCATCTTTTGCTGTACTTATTTATTCCACACGAAATTATGGATGTTACGATTAAGGCAAGTGAGCAAATATCTTTCAGCACAGATGTTAATGTAGCACCTTATGTTAAGCAGACAATCGTAGATGCCCTGCCAGTATCTCTTGTTTGCTGTATTATTATTTCCATAGTTTGCTCTTTTTGGTTTTCCAGAAAAATAACTGTTCCAATTAAGCAGATCAATATGGCAACAAAACAAATGGCACAAATGGAGAAAAATGCTGTCTGTACTATTAGCTCAAAAGATGAAATCGGTGCGTTGGCAGATAACATAAACTATTTGTATCAAAGCCTGCTGTCATCAATTCATAATCTTGAAATTGAAAAACAATATGTAAGCGAAAGTGAAAAATCAAAAGTTGATTTTTTGCGGATTGCTTCACACGAATTAAAAACGCCTGTTACGGCTTTAAATGCTACTTTAGAAAATATGATACTCGGAATTGGAAAATATAAAGACTATGATACTTACTTGCCAGAATGTAAAGAAATGACGGAATATCTTGCTGATATGATACATGATATTCTTGAAACCTCAAGGCTAAGCATATCATCCGAAAAGGAAACAGCGGTACAAACTAATTTATCAGAAGTGATTTCTGCCTTATGCGAACCATATATGTTGATTGCAAAGGCGAAGGGTATTATATTTAGACTAGAATTGTTTGATAATTTTTCGGCAGTTTTGCCACAGCATTTGTTTGAAAAAGCTATTTCCAATATTCTTGCCAATGCGGTAGCATATACAGAAACAGGCAAAACAATTTATGTATATTTTGATGAAAAAAATCTTATTATAGAAAACGAATGTCAGCCTATTTCTGATGAAATATTACGATATTTATTTGAGCCGTTTTATCGTCCAGATTTTTCCCGAAACCGTGATAATGGCGGAAATGGGCTTGGGCTTTACATTGTCGCAACCTTGTTTCATGCAATGGATATTTCATATTCATTTATTCCCATGAAACATCCACAAGGAATGAGATTTATTATCAATTTAAAATAGCCTTTCACGGTAAAGAAGCTCTCCAAGAATCGGGGTGCTTTTTTGCTTAAAAAATCCTTGAATTTCACATACATTTCATACTGGTTTCATATTGGGAGATTATGATATAACCGTTCACTAAAATTAATATCAGAAAACGGAGGTAATAGAATGGGTACAATTAAGAGAGCATTTTTATACGTCACAAGAAAAAAAGGAAAAAGTATATTGCTTTTTTTCGTCCTTCTTATTATGGCAACCTTTGTGCTGTCTGGAATTTCGATTGAAAGGGCTGCACGGTTAGAACAGAAAAAGCTGCGGCAAACAATGGGAGGAACATTTGAACTATTGCCCGAATTTTCTGAAAGTAACCCATATTTTAAGACAATCAATGATGATGAGGGTGGCGTGACATTATACACGGAGCGTCCTTTGACACAGGAAATGATTGATTTAATTTTGCAAATGGACGGTATAAAAA
>CAJUHN010000357.1 GCA_910585935.1 uncultured Lachnospiraceae bacterium
TAACGTAACACCCCATACCCATTTCTTTTATCATCTTGAAAGTTTCCCTGATACCTATCTCCATTCGCATATTGTAACACTCCATACCCATTTCTTTTGCCTTCTTGAAAATTTCCCTGATACCTATCCCCATTCGCATACGTTACAACTCGATACGCTTTTTGGTTCTTTTGGATACTATATCCTTTTCTATAATTATTTAGGATAGTGACAAATTTTTGATATAAATATTTTTGTTTCAGTTTTGTATAATCTCTAAATAGTGATAGGTAAACCTTTGACCTTATCTCCAGCTTTTCCCCCACTCCACACCGTACATGCGACTTTCACCGCATACGGCGTTCCATCCATCGTTTTCCTTTCCGTTTTCTTTCCTTTTTGAATGTTTTGAAGGTTACAACGATGGACTTGAGCCTATCCCTCCACCATTTTTTCTGGCTTCATAGGTACTGTGGCTCTACTCTCATTGAGATGAAGAATAGTTATAAATTAGATAATTAGAAAGATTTTATTTCGTTTCCACGTTTCTTTCTTATCTCGTTTTCTTTCCTATTCCATATCTAGGGAATAAGCCCCGTATTGCGATATTCTCAACTTTCCACGTTCCATTTATTCTAGCTTTCCATCTTTCCTTTTAGGTGTTCTCTTTCGCCCTGTTTCTTTCCATTTCGTGACCTTTGTGAAATGCAAGGATTTTCATAGCATATCCTTTTACTCATCCTCAGAAACCTCCTATTTCATGCTCACTTACTTTTCAATAAGTCTATTTTTTAGAGCGGTACTTTCGAGAAATTTGTCCGTTGCTCCTCACAACATTCTCACCATGAGTAATTTATAGCCTCCCGGTCTATGCTTACCTAGCCACCTCTGGCTTAGTGTTCCTGTTTCTTTCTTTTGGAAAGTTCTTAGGGTAAGTTTCAACCGACTTCACCGCGCTTCATACAAACCAACCTTACTATCAGCTTGCATGGCGGAGTATCAGAGCAAGCCCTTCGGGTCACTACTCCCTCATTTGACTTGTCGAATAAATAGTTCTCATGATAATCTTATATCATGGGTTAGTCTTTCTTCCTTTAAACTAACAACGTGTCGCTCATATGCAAATATCATCTCCATCTCGATGCTCAGAACGATGCATGTAACAGGAATGATTACTGAAATTAAAAATGATAGGAAAATCGTCAAAAAATACAATTGGTCCTTGATAAGTTCTGATAAATTCTGTCAATTCCTTTCCTTTGATGACCCATACACCATGTTCCCATGTTCTATAATTAATAATACTACTATGATTATAGATATAAATATTATGATTAGTATTAAAAAACTCTTTTAATTCGGGGAACTTATTATAAAAATCAATATCCGAAAAATCATCATTAAAAATTTCATATACCTCATCAATCTCTGCACAATATTCATAGATTTGATATTGATTATTTTTAAATAAATCTTCTCCATATTCTTCTTTTAACATAAGAATAAAATCCTCATATCGTATCATTTTACTTCGCATTTCATTTTTCCCTCCTAACTTCGTATTTCTATTTTTAATCTTTCTAAACTTTTATTTATTGATAGGTAGAATATCCTACATCTAAATTTTCTTTATTCGATATAGGAAGCATACCTCCATTTATATCATCTCCCTGATCAGGGGGACATACGATATAGATCATTTCATGTTTCTTATAAATTCTGATTCGTTTTTCTCCATAACGTATCCCTATTCCATATTCTTTTTGGCTTTGTTCCTTCTTTCGACTTAGACTTATTATGATATCTCTCTCGTCCATTTTGATTCTACTTACTCCAAACAAATACAACCCATTGATACAAAGCGACACGCTTCCTACCTCTTCCTCAAAAATAATTTCTAAATAAGAATATATTTTCCCATAGAAAAGAATTCGTTCTATATTTTTTTTATAATCCTTTGTCCTTATTCTGATTCGCGCTCTTAAACTTCTAAAGTAGCCAAAAAAAAGAAAAGAATTGTAATATTTTATTAGTAAAGTTTATCCATGAAAAGAAAATTTTTAAACTATTCACACAAAAAAATGCTGATAGGAAAAGTGCTTATTAACCATTACAGGGAATTATCAGAATAAAAAAACGATTATAATTATAAAATAAAAAAAGAGAAATAGCCATTTGAGATCAGAATCCGTTGATGTAGGAGGCAATCTTCTCCCTTTCGATTTGGATGCAGATATGATTGTTTAAGAAACTAACTTAAAGATAAATCAAATATAAATTTTTTTAGAATATGACTTCCACTTCTTTTCCGATAAATTCTATTATCTTCATATTAGTATCCCCATCTAAGAAAAGTTTTACCTTATAACACACCTCATTTAGATGAATTATTTCTTCATAACTAAAGTCAACGATAGAATCACAATCAAATTTTTCCTCTGTCACATCAAAAATCACATTTCTTATATCTTTAAAAATCAATCTTATATTTTTCATTTCATCTTCCTGTTTCTCATAGGTTGTTTGTTTCCAATTACATAAATATATCTGGAATTCTAGTCTATTATTTTCAAAACTCATGTCTTCAACTAAACTATCATGAAACGCATATTGTTCTAATAATTCTTTAATATTCATTTTAACCTTCTTTCCGCTACGAATGATGTAATATCAATACACATATCCAATTACTATAATTTATATTTGTTGGTTAAAGTTCTATTTCCTCTGTTTATTCCTTTAGGTCTAAAATCATTGTACCACAACATGAGCAACTTTTAAAGACTTTATGTAACGATACTATCTGAAATAAAGTGCATATGGATAAAATAAAAAAATTTTTTGAAATTCATTTTTCTGTAGGATAACTATTACTATATTTTTTATTAGTTTCTCTGATAATTTTCTACAATATCAAAACTTCTTGCTATCTTAACAGAACGTGATTTTGGTTTTGTTTATGTAAAAAGTAGGATTTTCTATGAAACCTTTTCTTGTTTATCGATAAATAGAGTGTCCTAATCGCAGATTTTCTTTCGTTGATAGAAACTTCATATCAATATCCTTGTCATTGCTATCGCCGAATGGACATACCAGATAGATGATTCCATATTTCTTATAGATCTCGATTTGTTTTTCTTCATAACAGATATGTATTCTATATTCTTTTTGGCTTTGTTCCTTCTTTAGTCTTAAAAATAGTTCAATATCTCCCTCATCCAGTTTGATTCTACTTACCCCAAACAAATACACTCCATTGATACAAAGCGGCACACTTCCTACCTCCTCCTCAAAAATAATTTCTAAATAAGAATATATCTTCCCATAGAAAAGAATTCGTTCTATATTTTTTTTATAATCCCTTGTCCGTATTTTGATCCGCACTCTTAAACTTCCTTCTCGTTTCGGTAACACTTTTCATTCATAGTCCTTTTTTTCCTTTTCTTTCTCTACCTTACTATAAAACCATATCGCATGGATATCTACCATATTCAAGTATGGTTGGTTTATCCATGTGATCAAAAATTCTAACTGTATCTGTTTTGGTAAATAAAATATCCCTACCAAAAAATCTTCACTATAAA
>CAJUHN010000358.1 GCA_910585935.1 uncultured Lachnospiraceae bacterium
TTCTTGCGGGTTTGCTCATTAAGTGCCGACGTCTTCCAAGGGGCTTCTTATGGAATACTTCCTTGCCTACGCTAGTTGGTTGACTATTCTAGAAAAATCAAAGAGAGAAATGATACTGTAAAGAGAAAATTTAATTTTTGTAGAGTGTTAAGAAACAAGTATTATTTATAGTCATTGTAATAATAATAATTTCTATGTTGCTTTGCAAAGTTGTCTATGTGACAAACTAGCGGAAGAAAGACACTGTTCCAAAAGAAGCCCCTTGGAAGACGTCGGCACTTAATGAGCGGTGCGGTGACGCGCCGAGAATTTAGTACCGCTACGTCTGGAACGGAGCGGGAGCGCGGTTTCGTTGGAATAGACACTTGCCGTAAGCGAACCTTTGTCTAAAGTGTATCTTATGAACTAACTTTGGGAAGAATCAGATTATACTTGACAAATGAATATTTGCCTATTATATTATAGTAAAGAAATAGGAAAAATGTAGGGAAAAAGAGGAGTATTTTATTACCCCGGAAAGAGAAAAAGACTCACTGGGTGAAAGGTCTTTACGGAAGGGATAAAAGAAGGTAGCTTTGGAATAGTATGGCTGAAGGAGAGTAAGTCATAACGGAAACCTCCGTTATCAGGTAAATGAGAGAGTCAGAATATAATTATGACTAATAAAGGTGGTACCGCGCAAATGTCGCCCTTTGTTAAGTGAAGATGCTTAACAGAGGGTTTTTTGTTATGATAAACTAGACTTGTGGAAGTGTAGTTTATGAAGAGGGGTAAGAGGATGAGAATAGAAGGGTTAGAAAGGTGCAAATAAAATTTAGGAGAAAGATTAGAAGAAAGGATAAAGAAAATGAAGAAAGAATTAGAAAAGACTTATAATCCGGCAGATATTGAACCTAGGTTATATGAGAAATGGATGCAAAAGAAATATTTTCATGCAAAGGTGGATAAGACAAAAAAACCATTTACTATTGTGATGCCTCCGCCTAATATCACAGGACAACTGCATATGGGACATGCTTTAGATAATACGATGCAGGATATTTTAATTCGTTATAAGAGGATGAAGGGATTTAACGCTCTGTGGCAGCCCGGAACAGATCATGCGAGTATTGCGACAGAGGTAAAAGTGATAGAAGCTTTAAAAAAACAGGGGATTTCTAAGGAGGAATTAGGAAGAGAAGGTTTTTTAGAGAAGGCTTGGGAATGGAAAAAGGAATATGGAGGAAAGATTATTAATCAGCTAAAAAAGATGGGGTCTTCTGCTGATTGGGATAGAGAAAGATTTACGATGGATGAAGGTTGTTCTGAAGCGGTGAATGAAGTTTTTCTGAAGTTATATAAAAAAGGATATATTTATAAAGGATCTCGTATTATAAATTGGTGTCCTGTTTGTCAGACTTCCATTTCTGATGCGGAAGTGGAATATGAAGAGCAGGAAGGATTTTTTTGGCATATTCATTATCCGGTGAAGGATAGTGAGGAGATGGTGGAGATTGCGACTACCAGACCAGAAACTTTATTAGGAGATACTGCGGTAGCAGTACACCCAGAAGATGAAAGATATCAACATTTAATTGGTAAAACATTGCTGCTCCCTATTGTTGGTAGGGAAATTCCGGTGATAGCGGATTCTTATGTGGATAAGGAATTTGGAACAGGCTGTGTGAAGATCACACCTGCCCATGATCCAAATGATTTTGAAGTTGGAAAACGTCATCATCTTGAGGAGATTGTGGTATTAAATGATGATGCTACTATTAATGAAAACGGCGGAAAATTTCAGGGAATGGATCGTTATGAAGCTAGAAAGGCGATTGTGAAAGAGTTAGAAGAATTGGGGTTATTAGTGAAAGTTGAGCCTCATTCTCATAATGTTGGTACTCATGATAGATGTAAAACTACAGTAGAACCAATGGTGAAACAACAGTGGTTTGTAAAGATGGGTGAGATGATTAAGCCAGCAGTAAAGGCTGTAAAAAACGGAGAAATTAAACTTTTGCCAGAGAGAATGGAAAAGAATTATTTTAACTGGACAGATAATATTAAAGATTGGTGTATTTCCAGACAGCTTTGGTGGGGACATAGAATACCTGCTTATTATTGTGATAAATGTGGGGAACTTGTAGTGGCGAAAGAGAAGCCGAAGATTTGTCCAAAGTGTGGGAGTGAGCATTTTACTCAAGATCCGGATACTTTAGATACTTGGTTTAGCTCTGCGCTCTGGCCATTTTCTACTTTGGGCTGGCCAAAGAAGACACCAGAGTTGGAGTATTTTTATCCGACAGATGTATTAGTGACAGGGTATGATATTATTTTCTTCTGGGTTATCCGCATGATATTTTCAGGATTTGAGCAGACCGGAAAAGCTCCATTTCATACGGTGCTGTTTCATGGGTTGATCAGAGATTCACAGGGGAGAAAGATGAGTAAATCTCTGGGAAATGGAATTGATCCGTTAGAAGTGATTGAAAAATATGGAGCAGATGCGCTGAGAATGACTTTGATTACAGGGAATGCTCCGGGAAATGATATGCGTTTTTATTGGGAAAGAGTGGAAGCGAGCAGAAACTTTGCGAATAAAGTTTGGAATGCATCTAGATTTATTTTGATGAATATGGAAAAAGCAGAAATCAAAGAAGAGATGCCAGAAAATTTGATGTCTGCGGATAAATGGATTCTGTCTAAGGTGAATGGATTAGTAAAAGAAGTTACAGAAAATATGGAGAAATATGAATTGGGAATCGCGCTTCAAAAAATATATGATTTTATTTGGGAAGAGTTCTGTGATTGGTATATTGAGATGGTAAAGCCACGTCTTTATCAAGAGAATGATGGGACAAAAGAGGCTGCGCTATGGACTTTAAAGACGGGGTTGATCACTTCTTTGAAACTGCTTCATCCATTTATGCCATTTGTAACAGAAGAAATTTTCTGTACCATACAGGAAAAAGAAGAATCTATTATGATTTCTAGTTGGCCAGAATATAGGAAGGATTGGGATTATGAAGAGGAGGAACATTCTGTAGAAATTATAAAAGAGGCAGTTCGAGGTATTAGAAATGTGAGAACCAGTATGAATGTGCCTCCGAGTAAAAAGGCAAAAGTGTTTGTGGTGTCTGAAAATGAGAAGATAAGAGAAATTTTTGAACATGGAAAAATATTTTTTGCTACATTAGGGTATGCGAGTGAAGTGGTGATACAAAAAGAGAAAGAAGGGATTTCAGAGGATGCTGTATCGGCTGTTATTCCAGAAGCTGTTATTTATATGCCATTTGCGGAATTAGTGGATATTGAAAAGGAAATTGAAAGATTAACAAAGGAACAGGAACGATTAGAACAGGAATTAGCGAGAGTAAATGGAATGTTGAATAATGAAAAGTTTATAAGTAAAGCGCCAGAAGCGAAGATAAAAGAAGAACGAGAAAAGTTGACGAAATATACACAGATGATGATTCAGGTAAAGGAGAGGTTAAAACAGCTTTTATAGATTTGGGTTGTTTTGACGAAAGGTTTAGTTTGGAACAAAGGTTCGCGCAGGGACGTACCTATTCCAACGAAGC
>CAJUHN010000359.1 GCA_910585935.1 uncultured Lachnospiraceae bacterium
GCGAGGGTGAGGGCAAAGTGCCGCTTGATAATATTGCCAAGAGAGCCGCAGCATACAAGCCGAAAGAGCGAGTTACATATAAGATGATTAAGGAGTACATAGAAGCGAAATACGGCTTCAAAGTACATACCGCATATATCGCAGAGGTAAAAAGGGAGTTAGGATTGCCGATGTATGATGCCCCTAATGCGGTAGAAGAATTGAAACAGCCGAGGAAACATCCGACGGTGGAGAAAGCGGAAGCGATAAAGGATGCTTTGAAACACTTTGAGGTTATTTAAAATAAAGATTATAACGCAATTGTTTTGGGAGGTATAGAATGCTATTTTATTTGTATAGATTCATAAATAGAGAAGGGAAAGTTATATATATTGGAAGGACAAATGATATTAAACGTAGATTTTTGAGAGAACATTTTACGAATAATACACATTTGCCGAATGAATGCTATTTGGAAATTGAAAAGATTGAATATGTTAAGTTAGTTGAATCTGAGGAAGTTGCATATGAAGCAATATTAATAAATAAAAATCGTCCTAAATATAACACTCAATTCAAAGATGAAGGGAGCTTTCATGTCCAATTACCCGAATTTGAATGGATAGAATTTCAATGGGAATATGAAGGACAGTTGGAGTGGCTAAAGAAGAAAAAAGAGAACAGCATAAATGCTAATGATGTGGCAGTAAATTGTTTAAGGAATATTAAAGAACAAGATATAAAAACAGGAATTATTGACGTGGATTCCAGTATGTTGCTTATGCGACAAAGCTTCACTTTAGTTGCGGGAGTAAGTGGTAGCAGTAAAACGGCTTATGTATTAAATATTGCGAATTATAATGCTAGACGGGAAAAACGAGTTCTGTTTATCAATCTGAAAGATAGTGTGGAAAATTTATCTATGCGGATTTTATCCATAAACAGTCAAATCTCAATAGGAAAATTACTTTCAGGGCAGATGGGAGAACAAGATTGGAATGTATGTATTGAAAATATGACGGCATACAAAGATACCACTCTTTTTTTCTATAATATTTGTACGAATCATTGGAAATTAGATAAAATTCTTTTGACAATTAGAGAGAGTAATGCTGATTTGGTTATTATAGACGATTTACAGATGATAGAAATGGAAAGAGATGAAACAATAGGAAATAAGTATGTAAGGGATAAAATGGATTGTATCCTTAAAGAAATTAAAGCATTATCGGTGCAAGCAATGATTCCGATTATTGGAACATATTGTATTTCTGCAAGAAAAATCAACATCAGACAAGACCATAGACCGATGCTGATGGATTTAGAGTTTGATAGTTTGCAACAGTATCCCGATAATATACAGTTATTATATAGAGATATTTTATATAATCCTGATAATATCGAATTTAAACATGTAGTGGAAATGATTACAGCTAAAAACATATTGAATCAATGCTTTACAACACAGGTAGCTTATTTGAATGGAGCGTATGCCAACATAGAAAGAGATAAGTGTCACGGCAGTACACCAATTATCACATCTTAATCATTGATTTTTCTTGTGTTTCTGGGATTCCCAAAACAAATTTACTACTGATTTACTACTTCTGAAAAATTAGATTGATTGCCCTGTCACGGTATATTTTTTAGTTTAATATTGCATAGGAAGTTTTATGAAGTACCATAAAACTGCAGTTACTGTATAACTGTACATAAAAATAATTTTGAATAAATTGTTTAGGAGAAATTAGGAAAAATGCAAATGAAAAAGGAGGTGTATATAATTTGGAGAACTTACTAATGGCTATTTGTGAAAGATATAATGATTTCAAGGAGCGAGGATATTATATAAAATTTGATACAACTGCGTTGCAAATATTACAAGAAGGAGCAATAGACAAAGCGGACTTAGAGAACAAAATAAAAAAGTATGACTTGATTGAACTTCAAAAAAGGAGAAATGTTGATTATCAAGAATTGGTATCAGAGTTTATGGCAGAACAGCCAAAATCTAAATTATTGACATTTATGTATGTGGATTTAATAGTCGCTGCTTTACCTAATTCATTTTTTGAAAAATTAAATTTGGAAAGAAAAAGGTTGATACAAATAACATTATCCATTATGTTTTATAATCTTTTTTTGCAGGCTTATATTTATGGGGAAAAACCAATTTCAACAACTCAGAGAAAATGGCTTTTAGGTAGAGATGATTTTTATCTCGGAATAGATGAAATAAAGAAAGTATGTTGGCAGATTGAAAAAAAGGATTTTGAGATTTTTTGTGAAAAATATGCATTTAATTTAGGAAATAAAAAGGTTTCTGAATTAAAGGGAGAAAAATTCTATAGAAATGGTGACAAATATTTTGTTTTATGTATTGAAGAATTTTTGGAATATATTCTTATAAAAACAGAAAGGTTATTTAAAGAATCTTGTACCAATGAGGAATTTTCCAATTATCAGCGTAAAAAGGGATTTGCCTTTGAAGAGTTTGTATTTTCGCAGTTTAAAGGTTTTTATAAAAATGCAGTTCATTCCGTGTACTATTATCCACAAAAAGACAAAGTTGCAGAGATAGATATTTTACTCCAAGAAGAAAACTATTTGCTCATTATTGAATGCAAATCTGGAACAATAGAATTAAAGTCAGCATCTACAGATGAAGAAATCAGGAAGAAGATAGATAATAAAGTAAAGAAGGCATATAATACGCTTGAAAATGCTAATAATTATGTGGCATTGAATGAGAGGTACAAGTTCTCAAATAAATCTAATGTTGTTGAAGGGGAAAGCAAAGATAAAGAAGTTTTATGCTTGCACTTATCAATGTACCCGTTAGATGCAATATCGTCTAATGTGCATGTGCTTAATGAAAAGTACATTGGAGAAAGCGGTAATCCTAAAATAACAATGTCATTTGAACATTTTTTAGCCATTTGTTTAGATTGCTATGTTAGGGGGATGGCAATAGGAACCTATTTAAAGCAGAGAAAGAAAAATATAATAGAGCATCCCCAAGCCCATTTTGATAATAATGAATTAGATTTATACTACCAACTGACGAATAAAGGCAATAAATCAATGCTTAATGAATCATTAGAAAATGGCTTTTTGGGAAATTTTAATGAGGATATTCGGATTGTAACAACTTTCCACGATAGCTCAGGAAAAGAATTTCGACCAGCAAGTGAGATGCTTAAAGATATTGATAATAGAATTTTATATGCAATGTTTAAAAATGCAAAGTCTCAATATGGATTGAATAAAAGGTATATGATATATTTGAATGAATATTTATTGGTCAATACGTTAGATTAAAATAAATTACACAGTGTAAGTTTGTAAAGATGGGCAATTTTAGAATTATCTGGAGAAATAAGCATATTATAAAAAATGTTGGAATGTCTATTATCTTGCTTTTTTGTATAGTTGAACACAAAATTGTTTTTATATAATAAAGTGAAAGTAAAAAGCACGGTGATATTTATGAGAGAAAAGAAAAATCATTTGTATGTGGATAGCCAAGAACGGAGCATTTTATTACATAGCCTTGTGGAGCTGAAAAACCAGCTCAT
>CAJUHN010000360.1 GCA_910585935.1 uncultured Lachnospiraceae bacterium
GTCGGCACTTAATAAGCAAACCCGCAAGAAGCGGGATTTGCGAATTTAGTACCGCGTAGTCTTACACGGAGCGAAAGCGCGGCTTCGTTGGAATAGGGTTTTGCCTCAGCGAACCTCCGCTTAAAATATTCCCTTAACATTTCTCTCCCTCAATCTCTTTAAATTTACGCATATAAAACTTAATCTGATTTTACAATAACCCCTCTTATAAACATAATATATTTTATCTATATCTTTCTTCAAACTCCTTTATTGGCATAGGTTTTGCAAAAACAAACCCTTGCCCCATCATACATCCACACTGAATCAAAAACTCAATTTGTTCTTTTGTTTCTATTCCTTCACAGACAAATTGCACTTTCATATCCTTTGCCATCTCTGCCATAGCTTTTATCACACTCGCAGTCTGTTTAGAAAGAGAATTATCCTTCAAAAAACTCTGATCTAATTTAATAATATCAATAGGAAATCTGCTGATAATTCCTAAAGAAGAATATCCTGAACCGAAATCATCTATACTGATCTTAAATCCTGCTTCTTGTAATACCGATAATTTCTTTTGTAATGCCTCTGTGTTATTTAAAAATACACTTTCTGTCACTTCTATTTCTATTAATTCATGTGGTACTTTCCATTTATCCGCAAACTCTATTATTTTCTTTTCATAATTTTGAGTGTAACTGTGCATTCTGGAAAAATTTATAGATAATGGTATCATCTTTTTTCCTTTTTCCATCCAACCATGCATAAGTTCCATCACTTGTTCATAAATACAAAAATCTAATTCTATAATATCATCTGATTTTTCTAACACAGAAATAAAATTTGTGGGATAATAATAATCTGTATGATTCTGCTTCCAACGCACAAGCGCTTCTGCCCCTATCACTTCTAAAGTATCAAGTGAGAATCTCGGTTGTAAAAATGGAACTAATTTTTTCTCTAATAGAGCATTTTTAATTTCTGCTAATATTTTTCCCTCTCGAAGAAGCCCTTCCTTCATTGTTTTATCATAAAAAGCACATTTTATCTGATTATGTTCCTTTACATACTTTTTCGCCAGACCTGCACATCCTAAAATTTGAATAGGTTCTAGATTATAGTCAGAAATAATGTATATTCCTGTATAAATGCTGAAGTTACTGCTCAGATATAATTTCCCCTGTTCCTCTTCAAATTCTAAATTTTTTTCTAAAATCATTTTCTCTAATGTTTCTTTTGTATTCATTCTCGTAATATAAATAAAATTATCTGCATATATCCTACATCCAACAATACAATATGGATTATTGATAATAAATTTTTGTGCAAAAGCCTTTAAAATTCTATCTCCTGCTTCTAGTCCATAGGTATCATTGATATATTTAAAATTTCTGATATCAGAATTGACAACTGCAATATTCCCTATCGTATTCGTTCTTAAAATATGCGCCAATTCTTGTTGAAACTGAGGATACTGATAAAGCCCAGTAATCCTGTCATAATTGCTCAATTTCTGAATCTTTTCTGAATTTCTCTGCTGTTTCGCATGAGAAGTTAAAAAATGAGAAATTATCTTTGTTATCTCTAAAAAAGTATCTTTTTCCTCTGTTGTCCATTTATGCCTTTTTTGACTGCTTTCATATAAAATACAGCCCAATAAATTTTCTAAATTATCATAAATTCCACAAGCGATTTTCTTCCCTCCTTCTTCTGTCACTATCATTCCATTCTCCCCAAATGCCTCTTCAAATTCTTCCCATCCTGAAAAATAGCTTCGTATTTCATGATGGGAGTCCTCAGAATTTACCTTTACAATATGACGCTTCCATAGATATTTCACTTCTAACATCAAACTCTTATCATTTGCCTTAAGCACTTGTATCCGCTCTAAATGATAAGCCTTTCCTATTCGATCTAATAAAACATTTAAACCGCCTGAAAAATTTTTTGTAGCAGATAATACATCAAAAGCATTAGAAATTATCTCTCTGTTATATTGATAAGAATTTCTTCTTAAAATATTTTTCTCTATCTTTTTTAATCTGCCCTTAGTTTCTTTCTTCCTCTCCAAAAATTTATTTTCTGTAGTATCATCATAAAAATGAAACCAATTTTTTCCACTATTTTTAATGATATACATCGCTTTATCCGCTTTTTTCAATAATTCTTCACAAGTTTTTCCATCTTTTGGATACATTGCAATTCCTGTGCTACCAGAGATATGAACATTTTCTTCTCCTGTATAGATTTCATAAAAAATACGTGTCACTTTTTGGGCGATCTCTTCCACTTCTTTTCTCGCTTTATCTTTTATAAGAATCATAAATTCATCGCCCCCGATTCGACCTACCCATCCTATATTTCCAATACATTCTCGCAGCCCATCTGCTACTAATTTGATGACATTATCCCCAAATACATGTCCCATAGTATCATTCACTGATTTAAAATCATCAATATCCACTATCATCAATGCCTGTTCTTTCTGTGTATCATCATTTAATAAATAAGTATCCACCATCTCTTGAATCGCCATTTTATTATAAAGACTTGTGAGCGGATCTAATTGTACATTCTTTTGTAATTCATAATACTTTCTTTTTTCTTCATCAACATCTTTAAGTTTTCCTAGTAAACGCACCAATTCTTGTTTTTCATTACAAATCGCTATAAACATACCTTCATACCAGCGATATTCTTCGGAAAACAAATTCATCCGAAATTGAAATGTTATCACTTCGTCCTGTTTTCTATTATCCTTTAGTGATTTTAATAACTCACAATAATCTCCCGGGTATAGATATGCACTATTGGAAAGTCCTTTGGAAAAATTCTTAATGATTCGATTCCCCCCTAATTTTTCTGTATATTTATTTGGCAATATTAAAATATCTTTCTTTACATCATATTCACAAAGAATATCATTACTAATCTCTTCTACGATTCGATATCTTTCATTTTGAATATAAAGTTCTTCTTCCACTTCTTTTTGCTTTGTGATATCTAAAATTCCCGCTTTTAATACTCTCGTTTCATCTTCTTCAATAGAAATTACTTTTGCCGTAAGCGTCAACCAGATAAATATTTTCTCTTGGTTTAAAATACGAAATTCTAATTTAATTTTTTGTTCTGTTTCTTTTACATCCATAATCTTCTGATATATCATATTCAAATCAATTGGATGAATCATAGCTTCCATCTTATCTCCCTGCTCTTTCATCCAAGATTCTTGTGTATAACCAGTGAGTTCATAAAAACCTTCATTCGCATAAATAATCTGCAGACATTTATTCTTATGTACCGCAATTGTAACCACGCCTCCTGGAATATCCTCTAATAATTTATCTAATATTCCATTAATATTCATACTCTTTTGCTCCTTTATCTCTTTGTCTTATTTTAACGCTTTTTATCATTTTCTTCTATACAAATTCTAAAAAAATAGTTTATTTGAGTATCAAAGGTTCGCTCTGGCAAGGAAGTATTCCAGCGAAGCCGCGCTCTCGCTCCGTTCCAGACGTAGCGGACACTAAATTCGCAGCCCC
>CAJUHN010000361.1 GCA_910585935.1 uncultured Lachnospiraceae bacterium
CCAACCAACGAGCGGAGGCAAGGAAGTATTCCATAAGAAGCCCCTTGGAAGACGTCGGCACTTAATGAGCGAACCCACAAGGGTTCGGCGAATTTAGTGCCCGCTACGTCTGGAACGGAGCGAGAGCGCGGCTTTGTTGGAATACTTCCTTGTCGGAGCGACCCCTTTGATTTTTCTATAAAAATCCTCGAATAAATGGTAAAACTGTAGTATAATCAACTGCCAAATTAATATTTTGCCCCTCGTCAAATCCCCCTTGGCTTATCCCAATTAGCTCTCCATACATATTTAAAACTGCTCCTCCAGAACTTCCATGAGAAATGGGTGCTGTAAATTGTATCATGCTCACATCATCAAAATTTCTGAATCCAGAAATAATCCCATCTGAAACAGAATTGAATAATCCTAAAGGACTTCCAATCGCTACTACCTTTTGCCCTCTGACTAATGGTTTCTTCCCATTATAAATAGGAATCGGTTTACATGATCGTTCAATTCTTATCAGAGCTAAATCTTGATAAGTATTATACTTAATCACTTGATCCGTATCATAACTCTGTTCTTCTCCCTCTATTCTGACACAATAATATGCTCCTTCACTCGCTACATGATCATTTGTCAGAATATAGCCTTTTTTACTGATCATCACACCTGAGCCTGTCTTAAAACACTTTCCAGATCGATCAAATGCTCCTATCATAACTACAGAAGAGGCTAACACAGCTAATTCCTCAAAACTCCATTCCCTTCTTTCTTCTTTTCTATCAGATGGTATTACAACTGGAGTTGGCTGGCTGACAGTTTTGGGGGCTGGCTGCCTACTATTTTCTGTTCCTCTATTTCTTTGTGAATTTCTCTGTGGAATAGAAATTCTTATTTTTTCTTCTCCTGTTTTATTGATGGTGTTATCAACGGTGTTATTCATTGCCACTTTAGAAAATTCATTTTGGAACATGTCCTCTTTCTTTACTTCTGGTATTATAATATCTCCCATCTGACTTTCTTTGATGAGATAAGAAAAATTCAAATATTCCTTGTCAATCATGATATCTTCTCTTGGATTCAAATATAGCACATCACACCCTAATAAAGTCAAAAAATATAAGAATAGATACTCCTGTTTTTTCGCTTTTCCATAGTAAATAAATTTGGGAGAAACCCTTTCATTCCAGCTACAAAATAATTCTGGAAATACAAAATCCGACCAAGACATCACTTTAATAACAAAATTCTTTAACATCGATTCATTTGTATTCGGATTCAATTTTTGATATAATTTCTCTATCTGCTGAAGCGCCATTTTATAAGTATTTTTTTGAAACTCATTGATGAAATCAAATTTTATCGTCTTTCCTACATCGTTTTCTTTCTTCATCGCTTCATATTGTTTTGTATAAAATATGATTTCTTCTTGTTGTGTTAAAATCGGCAGATTTTTTGTCCTAAAAAAACCTCCCATCTGATTTTTCTTCCGCTGATTCAACTCCTCATCTGACTTTCTTATTTTTTCTAAATATTCTTTTTCTGTTGAATAGCCTATTATTCTCAAAAAATAAACATCTTTTTGCCCCTGATGAAATCCTCCCTTCATATAGGTGAAATCTTCTATTGAAGAGAGTGGCATCACATTCCATCGAACTTTTAAATATGTATCCATCTTCCCCTTAACCTTTCCATAGCAAAATTATAACTCCTTTTCTTATTATAACAGAATTTCAGACAAATTTCAAAACTTCTCTAAAAAAATATGCAAAATTTTCCTATATTTTGTATTAAAATTACATTAAATTTTTTAGAATCCTAGTTCTTTTTTTTAAATGATGTTATAATCCTTTTATCATTATTTATTTTTATCATAAAATGAGGAGGAGAAAAAATGTTTTCTGATAATCATATTCCTTTTAGTGTAGGAGCGCTTTTATATAGTCCTGCTAACAATAAAACTATCGCTCATTCGATAATTAATGAGCGTTTCGGAAATTTGTTTTCTTTATCTCTCTGTTTAGAGGACAGCATTGGGGATAGTGAAAAAGCGATTGAAGCAGCACAAGATCAAATTGTAATCACCTTCCAAATACTAAAAAAAGCCTTACAGTATAAAACCTTTTACCTTCCTAAAATCTTTATTCGAGTCCGAGAACCCAAACAGGCTCTTTTGATGTTTAAAAAATTAAAAGGCTGCCAGCAATTATTGACAGGTTTTATCTTTCCTAAATTTGATTTAGAAAATAACACCCAATATATACAAATCATTCAAGAAATTAATGCTCTTTCTTCTCATACTATCTATATGATGCCTATTTTAGAAAGTTCTGCTCTTCTCTCTCTCAAGCAGCGCTATGACATGTTATATAGTATAAAAGACAGTTTAGATTCTATTTCAGAATTAGTTTTGAATGTGAGAGTAGGGGGTAATGATCTATGCCATACATTAGGACTGCGAAGAAATAAAGAGGAAACCATCTATGATATCTTGCCCATCAGCCAAATTTTAAGTGATATTCTCACAGTATACAGTCGAGATTATGTGGTATCTGGTGTAGTTTGGGAATATTTTAATGGGACTACTCAAAAGTGGAAAATCGGAATGAGAAAAGAATTACAATTAGACAGATTAAATGGTTTTATCGGAAAGACTGTGATCCATCCTAACCAAATCCCTATTGTAAATGAAAGTTTAAAAGTGAGAAACACGGATTTAGAAGATGCTCAAAGCATTTTATCTTGGGATAAAAATTCAGATTCCATGGTATCTAAAAATCCTTCTGCGGAACGAATGAATGAATATAAAACACATACAAATTGGGCTAGAAAAATACAGATTCTTTCTGAAATATATGGTGTAAAACATATGGCAAACGGGAATTTAACACATCTGAAACATAATTTTCTATAAAAGCATTATCTTTTCCAACTATATATGAGAGTGCTTTAATAAAAAGGGCGCTCGGCAAAAAAGTATTAAAAGTATTCCAACGAAGCCGCACTTTCGTTCCGTTGGAATACTTCTCTGATACATCATTCATCAACTGTGATAATCTTCTCTTTTTGCTTTGTCATACCTGTTTTTACTATATTACAGGATTGATAATCATCACTGTTTGTTAACAGTATAGCTGAAGTCGTGCTATATCCGGCTGCTTTAATTTTAGAAATATCAAATGTCATAAGTTTATGACCAACCTTCACTTTGTCGCCTTCTGATACCAAAACGCTAAATCCATCACCATTCATCTTTACAGTATCCACTCCGACATGGATCAGAAGCTCCATTCCTCCCGGTCCAGTAATACCAATTGCATGGCGTGTTTCAGTCACAGAAGATATCTCCCCATCAAAAGGAGCTACGACTTCCCCAGTTTCTGGCTCAATGCCCACACCATCTCCTAAAACGCCAGATGCAAATGTTTCATCTGGAATGTTTTCTCTTGGAATAACATTTCCCTGAATCGGAGCATAAATTAACGTGAGTTCGATATAAAGTAAAATAAAAGATATAGTTTTAAATTTTAGTTT
>CAJUHN010000362.1:0-206 GCA_910585935.1 uncultured Lachnospiraceae bacterium
CCTCCCTGCTGTCATCGCAGACCGCTATCTTCATCCATATTTTCCTCACTTTCCGCCATAAATTATATCGGATTATAAGGCATCCTATCAAACGCCATTGCACAAAACGCCCATAAATTGCACGAAACGACTATAAATCAATCTCAGAATATCACCGAAATGGCTAAAGTTTTTCGCCATTCGTCCGATATAAGGCGGCACAAACG
>CAJUHN010000362.1:216-3512 GCA_910585935.1 uncultured Lachnospiraceae bacterium
AATGCAAACTACCGTGTAAGCATATTACCTCTGTTTCCCCCGCTTTCCAAGTGGTTTTCTGAATAGAAAAAAGAACCCTGCCTGCGGAAACGGCAGACCGCCGCATATGGCGGTTTGCCATCTGCGGCGGTTTGCTTTTGTATATTATTTAGCAAAAACAAGGCTGTCCTGGCATACTTTTATCGTTTACCAGCAAAACATTCAGCAGCACAGAACGCCATCTATTTTCCTCCGATTGTCCCATCGTTTTCAAACCCACTTCCATATGACCTGATTTCTTCCTGATAATTTTGCTTTATCTGTTCCAGCATTCTATTTCGGATATTTTTAAGGTGTTGGATATCTGTTGTAACATACCTTCCAGTTGTTGACTGCTTTATGAGTATTTTCTCATCCTACAGGACTTGTAAGGCTCTTTGCATTGTATTAGGATTCACCCCTGCCTGTTTTGCCAGTTCCCTTGTCGATGGAAGTTTACTTCCTGGCAAGTAATGCCTGTTAAGTATTTTCTTCAAAAGATCAACCGCAAGCTGATTGTATCTTTTTGTACTATCCTGTCTCAGCATGGCGTCACCTCTTTTTTATGAACCTGTCTATGGAGGAAGCTATTGCGTAAATCCCTATCCCGGCAATTATCGATAAAGGCAGATTCTGCGTATAACGGCATAAGCCTACAATCATCAAGATGACAGGTATTGCTGCATTTTTGAAAATTTTATGTCCATCCATTTTTCCCTTTATAATTCCTTCCCATTAAATATTTTTGCAGATACCATTACAGATAAAGCCAATGCCGCTAATGCCAATATCAACATTACGGGAATAGTTATATTTGATAAAACTTCCATGATCATTGTTGTATTTGCCTTGGCAATAAACAACGGAAACGCAATCAGCAGAAACATGAATATGAGTTTTGATTTATCATATCCAAACTTGTACTGTACGGGCATATAAATACTATAAAGAATGGAAACGGCAAACAAAACTGGTATGACCAAATCTGAACTGAGTCTGATTAAATTTGGAACAAACAACGTATCAATCCAGTATGCCGTACAGCAAAATGCAAACACAATGAAATAGATCAAATATTTACTGGCAACCTGCATATTCCGCGTGTAGGGAAGCGTACATAAAAAACTCGCTGTTTTGGGATACTGGTATTCTTTCATTGCCAGATAGCGGCATATCAGGAATTCAGAATAAATCACTTCAAAAGCAAAAGCCATTGTTGACTGGACGATATTCACTTCATTTGATTTTGCTGCAAGTGCGGCAGGCAGGGCGAACACGATTACAATTATAAACAGCACATATTTTTTTAACAGCATAAAGTCCTTTTTTATTAAAGCTGCCATGATGCATTCCCCCTCTCTATCTTCCCAAGCATAATATTTTCGATTGTTGGGCGCTCCATTAAAGCGTCCGGCATAATCCTGGCAATCTCTTCCGGCTTATCGGTTAATCCTATAAAACTACGCTCCATTGGATTCAAACTTAAGAACAGCTTCCTGCTCTCTGCGTTCAGCAAACTGTTATCACCTTTTACAATCCTGTATGTTTCAAGCAGAGTATCCTTTTTTTCCTGAAAAAGGATGCGCCCGTTGTCAATGAGTATCAGCCTGTCTGCAATCTGTTCCAAATCGGAAGTGATATGGGTTGAAAAGAACACAGCCCTGCCACTTTTTTTCATGTAGCCTGCCAGTATTTTTAACATCTGGCTGCGGACCAAAGGGTCTAATCCGCTTGTCGGCTCATCCATGATCAAAAGCTCTGCTTCATGTGATAAAGCCAATGCCAAAGAAAATTTCATCTTCATGCCCTTTGACAAGGTGGAGATCTTTTGCTTTGGGTTCAGTCCAAACTGCTCCATGTAATCATTGTAATCCCGTTCCTGCCAGTTTTTATAAGCCGGGGATACAATCCCTTTCATTTCAGACATACTGAATTCTTCATAAAATCCGCCCTCGTCCAATACAACGCCGATACGTTCTTTAAGTGACCTTGTGTTTCCGTTCATGTCCTGTCCAAATAACTTAATGGTCCCGGAATTGAATTTTACCAGCCCTAAAATAGACCTGATTGTAGTTGTTTTCCCCGAACCATTGACACCTATAAATCCGGTAATGCTGTTATCCGGCAGGGAAAATGAAACATCTGTCAATGAAAAATCCGTGTAAGACTTGTTTAATTTTGATATTTCTAAAATGTTTTCCATATAGAACCTCCCCGTAATATTTTCAAACTCTTTTCTCCGCATATTATTCCGGCTCCGTATATTTTTTTGAAAGCATTTCATTTGCCGCCGATAACCCTTCATGGTATTTTCGATAAGATTCACTTAACTGGCACATTGCCGGAATAAATATGTCATTATATCCGCTCATGCTGTTGAACCGGCGCAGTTCCTTTTCCAGGCGTCCGGCAGGCGTGGTTTCATATTCTTCGGAACGTTTATAGGTAAGATATCTTTCGATTTCTTCATGGTGGTCTGCAATGTATTTTTCTGTTTCATTGACAGCCTCATTTATACTGGATGATGCAGCTTCCATAAATCCACTGCCAAGATTCAGGGTTATCTCGTCAAGATACCCTTTCAGATCGTCCGGAATGTCAAAATCAGCACTGTCCAGAAAAGCAATGACTGCATCAAACGCCTCCTGCTGTGTGTCTGTCACAACCAGGCAATTAAGATATGGTGCAAAATGCAGGCAGAGGAATTTTCCGTAATACCCCGGAAAGGCATCTATCAGGCGTTCCAAAACCATCTGCTTTTTTTGAAGCCGATGCAGTCTGCTCTGTATCTGTTCCCAATCATGATTTGATGCAAGCTCCTGGATCAGTCCCTGCTTTTCCTGCTGAATAAGCATTTGCACAGACTTCTTATGGCAGACCTCATTTAACGCCGCCGCATCCTTGTTCGACAGGACATCATGGATGTCCGCAACAGATAACCCCAGGGTTCTTAAAACAGAAACTTTTTTCAAAACAGCAATATCCTCGTCTGAAAAACTGCGATACCCATTCTCCTGTATGGCTGGAGCAACAATCCCCTGCTCTATATAATACTCAATAGCCTTTTTGGTTAAGAAACATTCCCTGCACACTTCGTTGATCAGCATATTTTCACCTCCAAGACCTATGATAAACTAACCCCCAAGGGAATAGTCAATACCTTTCATTAAAAAAATCTGCGTAGCACTTCACTGTTTTTATCCAATGGCATAAGACAAGTATTTTTCAGGAAATCAAAAAAGAGCCAAGAACAGCCCTTTTCACATTTATCAGTTATC
>CAJUHN010000363.1 GCA_910585935.1 uncultured Lachnospiraceae bacterium
ACAGGACTACTCATTAAGTACCAACGTCTTCCAAGGGGCTTCTTTTGGAATCATTTCTTTCCTTCGCTTGTTTATTGGCTATTCTAATCTGTGAAAAGAAAAAATTGAGATAGCCATAAATTCGTAATAAAAATAACTTAATTTCTTATCTATTTAAGTTTTACCATCATCTATTGACAAACTATCTATCACAAATAGGAATTTCAATTTGCACAATATAGTCTTCCATTCTGTCAACTACATTTTCATTGATTCCCATTTCATAAGAAAAACCAAATAGTGTTAATCCCTGTTTTTCGGCATAATCAAAAATTTCCTGATACCACAAGGGTATCTTATTCCAATCTCCTTTGTGAAAAGCTCTTATATATTTTCCACCTGGCTGTATATGCAGTCCCTTTTTCTGTTTGAGAAAAGGAATCTCAATAAAGAGCTTAGAATAGTCGTCAAAGTTACCATTTTGCAGGCTGGTGACAGGAATCATCGAACCATAGGAAGCATCATGAAGGCGTCCGAGATGATACTTTTCTATTTCGGCTGTAATCATTTCCACTTCCTCTTCAAAAGAAATATTTTTACTGATATTTACTGTGACTAAACAGTGTTCTTCTTTTTCAACAATACTGATTTTGGACAAGTCCATTGTCAGTAAAGTAATCATATTCTTATGGTGATTTTGTAAGTTTGTCCTCACCGCTTGCAGATGAGTAATACTGCGATCTAAATCTGCTATTTTTTCTTCTAAAAGGCATTTCAAACTGGCAGCAGAACGATTTTTCATAAAATCTTGTATTTCACTTATAGATACATCTAATTCCCGTAACAAAAGAATCGTTTCTAATACAGGACTTTGATGGTAATTATAATAACGATATCCATTTTCTGAATTAATTTCAGCAGGTTTAAACAACCCGATTTCATCATACCACATCAAAGTTTTTTTATTAATCCCATGCATAGCTGCAAACTGACCAATAGTAAGAAGTTTATTTTTTCCATTCATATCTATACCTCATAATTTTTTCATTTTTTACTTGACTATACTGTTACTGTACGGTTTATGATACTATATACAGAAAAAAATTACAAGATAAAAAACGAAAGGAGAAAAATTTATGGAAAATCAAAACGTATATGAAAAACCTGTAACTTTAAAAAATATCTTAAAATTCGCGATTCCGACTATTGCAATGACAGTATTTATGTCATTTTATACCATGGTTGATGGTTTATTTGTATCAAATCTAATTGGCACAAATGCGTTATCAGCAATTAATTTGACTGCTCCAATTATCCAACTTGTCACCGCCATTTCCACTATGCTCGCCACCGGAGGCAGCGCGGTTATCATGAAAAAAATGGGAAAGCAAAAAGTAAAAGAAGCAAAAGAAGACTTTACCTTTTTGATTTTAGTGAATGTAATAGTTGGATTTATTATGTGTGGACTTGGATATATATTGATGGAAGATATCTTCGCAGGAATGAACTTATCTTTCGATGTAGCAGGTTATTGTATAGAATATTTAAGCTGTTACTTACTATTTACTGTCCCTATCCTATTAATGAACAATTTTACCCTTTATATGATTGCAAGTGAAAAAGCAACACTCTCCCTGATCTGTTCTGTAACAGGAGGCATTTTAAACATGGTGCTTGACTATGTTTTTATCACAAAGTTTAATATGGGAATCAGTGGTGCAGCACTTGCAACAGGTTTAGGCTATTCTGTAACAGCAGTCGTTGGTTTATTTGTATTTAGCCAAAAAAAGAATCTTCTACATTTTAAAAAGCCCGTATTCCGTTTTAAAGTCCTCATAAGTGCCGCTACAAATGGATGCTCTGAAATGGCAACTGCATTAGTAACAGGAATTATTACCATGATGTTTAACTGGACAATGCTTCACTATGTAGGAGAAGATGGTGTTGCCGCTGTTACAATTATTATGTATGTACTAATGTTCGCAAGTTCTCTCTATACAGGTTATTCCTATGGTGTAGCTCCTATGATCAGTTTTTATTATGGAGAACAAAACCATGACAAACTAAAAAAATTGGTCACGATCAGTCTAAAAGTAATAGGAGTGATTTCCCTTCTGACAGTGGCAGCTTCCTTTATCCTTACCAAACCATTAGTATCCGTATTTGCACGTCCAGACAATCCTGTATATGATCTTGCAGTAACAGGAAATAAAATCTGTACTATAGCCCTGTTTTTTATTGGCTTTAACATTTTTGCCAGTGGAATGTTTACTGCACTATCCAATGGAATCGTTTCAGCTATCCTTGCATTTTCAAGATCTTTTGTGTTTATGCTGATTACTATGATTATATTACCTATTTTTTTAGGAATAAATGGAATCTGGCTCGCCACACCTGCAGCAGAACTTATGGCACTTGCTTTATCTATGAGTATGTTCGCGAAATATAGAAAAAAATATCAATATTAAAAAGAATGAATTTATAGAGAACATTTTAACAAAGGTTCGCAAAGGAAAGAAATGTTCCAACGAAGCCGCGCTCTCGCTCGTTTATCCACTATTCTAGAAACATAAAAAATCATACTGCTTTGAAAAAATTTTTAACTTTGTTTATTCTTCTAAACTATAAAGGGATAAAATAAATTTGTCCATTATATAAAAAATTTAGTGTTTTGTTTTTATATAATGAACAAATTTGTTCAAAACTTGTATATTTATTTTTCTTCCTTTTCGGAATTGTGTACTCATAGAACACAAGCTTATAAATACACATTGCAAGTAGCAGGCAAATATTTTATAATCAAATATATAAATTGGAATATGGAGATATAAATGAAGGGAGATATAAATGAAGATAGTGTTTATCCGCCATGGAGAGCCAAATAAAGCTGAAGTAGATAAAAGAGGTTTTATTGGGCAAGGAAGAGATATGGCTCCTTTAACAGAATTGGGCATAAAGCAAGCAGAAGAGGTTTCATTGAATCCGCTTCTTGAAAATTGTCAAGTCATTGTATCTTCACCATATACAAGAGCTTTACAAACTGCGGCAATTATATCAAAAAATACAGGCTTAGACATAAAAGTTGAAATTGATATCCATGAATTTATTCCGGATAAAACATTTCAAGTCAAAGGTGAAGATGAGAATAAAATATTACATAAAGACTTTATGCGCTGTTTGGGCGAATATCCAGAAGGAGAAGTTCGCAAATGGGAAACAATCACAGAAATAATAAATCGTTCCAAGCGAGTATTTAACAAGTATGTTGATTTGGGTTATGAAAGAATAGTTGTAGTGGCACACGGGGGTGTTATAAGGAGATATACAGGAGTAGGATTAATAGAACATTGTGGAATCTGTGAGGTACATTATGCAAAAGATTTTACTTGCTTTGGATGGGTATAAACAGACATCTAAACAGCGGGTACACTTTTCCGAAAAGGGAGTTATTTTTCTGAATCTAAATGGATAAACCATGTTATAATTTATGATTCCGTTATC
>CAJUHN010000364.1 GCA_910585935.1 uncultured Lachnospiraceae bacterium
GGCAAGGAAGTATTCCATAAGAAGCCCCTTGGAAGACGTTGGCACTTAATAAGCAAACCCGCAGGAAGCGGGATTTGCGAATTTAGTGTCCGTTACGTCTGGAACGAAGCGAAAGCGCGGCTTCGCTGGAATACTTCCTTGCCGCAGCGTCCCCTTTTTCACTTCCCCAATCCCTATCTATCGAAACAAACATATAAAACACTTTTATAATAAATATCTGTTTTTGAGATTATAATCATAATCTACTCTTTTCTTGTTCTAATTGCAATACCTTTTTTAGATATTCTTTATAAGTTGAAAATGCATTTGGTATACTATATTTTTTTTCTAATTCTTCTATATTTTTAAAATAAAATATTTCTTTTTGTAATTCTATTTGCTTAAGCTGTTCTTTTAACTCTATTTCATATCCTGTCATATGCCATTCTATATGAGAAAAAATATGTTTTGCTCTTTCAATCTGTTTTATTTGATGGATTTTTAGATTCTGCTTTTCTAATAAAATTTTTACCTCTTCTGTCGATAATTGCCCCATTATATTAGGAAATTCATATAATCCTGCCAACAATCCGTCTGATTTTCTTTTATGAATCGCAACTTTTTTATCATTGGAAATTAATAAAATCGTTCTTTCCTCTATCTTCCTAGGCTTTTTAGAAGATTTCACTGGAAATTCCATCATATTCCCTTCTTCTTTTGCTGTACATAAAGAAGAAATCGGACATTCCTCACATTTAGGTAGCCCATTTGGAAGGCAAATAATAGCTCCTAACTCCATCATTGCTTGATTAAAATCAGAAGCTCTTTCTTTTGGCATATTCTCTTTTAACAATTCTTCCGCCTTTTTTTTCACAGACTGTTTTAAAATATCCTCTCTATCTGCCATCAATCTCGACAATACACGAAGCACATTTCCATCTACTGCTGGAACGGGAATTTTATATGCAATAGAAGCTATCGCTCCTGCTGTATAAGAACCTATTCCGGGAAGTTTTTGCAGTTCTTCATAAGAAGCAGGTAAAACTCCTCCATACTCTTTCATAACCTGAATCGCTGCCTTTTGTAAATTTCTAGCTCTATTATAATACCCCAATCCTTCCCATAGTTTTAATAACACTTCTTCTTCTACATTTGCAAGCGCTTCTATATTTGGCAATGTTTCCATAAAACGAGTGAAATAGCGTTTCACCGCTTCTACTCTAGTCTGCTGTAACATAATTTCAGACACCCAAACATAATACGGAAGAGGATTATCACGCCATGGCAAACTTCTTGCCTTTTCTTCATACCATTCTAATAAAAGAGGGGCTATTTTCTGTACTTTTTCTTCTTTTGTAATCCTTATAAAATCCTGCCCCTCTTCTTTTCCCATTTCTAAATCTCCCTTGTATAAGTCTGAAGCCATTCTCTTTCCTCACTATTTAGATAAGGTGAAACTTTTTCATATACCATTTGATGATATCGATTGATCTGTTCTATATCCGTTGAATTCAAATATTGTTTATCAATCCCATCTAAATCAATAGGAACATAGGTGAGCATTTCAAAATTCATAAATTGTCCATACTCATTTTCTTCTGCTTTTTTACAGATTAATTCATTTTCTATCCGGATTCCATGACTGCCTTCTATATACACTCCCGGTTCATCTGTTGTCACCATTCCCGCCTCTAAAATAGCCTGATCATTTCTCTCTGGCACATGTTTCCAGCGAAATCCATTTGGTGCTTCATGTACATTTAACAGATAGCCCACTCCATGTCCTGTCCCACACCGATAATCAATCCCTAAATTCCACAGAGGTCCTCTGGCTAAAATATCTAAATTCAAGCCTGTGCAGCCATATAAAAACTTCGCATTTGCCAGATTAAGCATAGACTTTACCACCAATGTGAAATGCTTTTTCCATTCTTCCTCTATAGAACCTAAAACAAAAGTTCTTGTGATATCTGTTGTCCCCTCATAATACTGTCCGCCAGAATCCACTAAAAGAAGCCCCTCTGGTTTTAATGATACATCAGTTTCTTTTGAAGCAGAATAATGCATCATCGCAGCATGTTCCTGATACGCACAAATTGTATCAAAACTCAATTCTATAAATCCTTCCTGTTCTCTTCTAAGATTTTCCAAATAATCTGATGCTGTAATCTCTGTGATTTCTTCTTTTCCTACCTTTGTCTTCAACCAATACATAAACTTTGTCACCGCTACCGCATCTTTTAAATGTGATTTCCTCAAATTCTCTAACTCTACCTCATTTTTCACCGCTTTTGCCAAAGTAGTAGGATTGACCTTATCTATTATTTTAATATCTGGATTCAAATTCCGTATAATCGCATAATTTACTTTACCTTTATCTAATAAAACAACCTCTGTATTGGAAAATTGCTTTACAAAATCATAAATAGCATCATATGGCATGATTTCAATCTGATCCACCTGAAAAGCTTCCTTTATTTCTGTATTCAGCACTCCCTCATTCACAAAAAAATACCCTTTTTCTTTTGTTATAATAACATAAGACAACACCACTGGATTATAAGGAATATCATTCCCCCTAATATTAAATAACCATGCAATATCATCTAGACAAGTTAAAATAAAAACATCTGCCTTTTCTTCTTCTAATTTTTTCCTTAAACCTTCTAACTTTTCCTTTCTAGATTTTCCCGCATATTGAATATCCAACAAAAAAGCTGGCTCACATGACAAAGCTGGTCTATCTTCCCATATCTCATCAACAATATCTCTATTATAAGAAATCGAAGCATTTTTTTCTTTCAATCTTTCCTCTAACTTAATCCCCAATCTACTATTTATCACTCTTCCGTCAATCCCCAATTTCCCCTCTTCTGGAATATTTTCTATCACAAAATCTTCTACACTCAAGACATCTTTCATTCCCATTTTATATAAATCTATCCCACTATTTTTTAATTGTGCCTCTGCCTGAATAAAATATCTTCCATCTGTCCAAAGCCCTGCCTGTGTCTGTGTCACTACTAAAGTCCCTGCTGACCCCGTAAACCCTGACATAAACTCTCTAGCCTTAAAATGCCCTCCTACATATTCTGATTCATGAAAATCAGAAGTAGGAATCAAATAAATATCTATTCCTGCTTCCCTCATATATTTTCTTAAAGTTTCTACACGTTGTCTAATCAATTCCTTTTCCTGCTGCTAATCTCTTCTTTAACAGCTCTCCTTTCCTTTTACACATAGTTAGGTAATTGCGAAACTCTAAAAACTATATAAATACTAACCTTTTTGAGAGTATCTCCTCCCTAAAATTTCATAATTTATCAAAATTCACTCTTCATCAACTAGAACAGCCAATGAAGCAGCGAAGGCAAGGAAGTATTCCATAAGAAGCCCCTTGGAAGACGTCGGCACTTAGCAAACAGACCTAACAGGGCTGTGCGCTTAGTACCGCTACGTCTGGAACGGAGCGAAAGCGCGGCTTCGT
>CAJUHN010000365.1 GCA_910585935.1 uncultured Lachnospiraceae bacterium
ATATAATTCTAACGCTCTTTGTTTGTTATTAAAAATAGTGCGAAAGACACTATCCTTATACTCCTCATTCTTAATCATTTTCTTCCTCCTTTGTAACTCCCTTATAATAGTATACTCTATCTTTCTTTCTATAGCAAGCTTCTTTTTCTATTTTTCCTTGATGGATGCTATATTTTTCCAGCTATTTTTAATTTTTGTTTCAACATCCATGTTGCTCTAATCATAATGATAAATAGGATCAAAAGATAATAGGAGAAAAGAACAATAGAAATATTTTGGGCAATCAGCCCGAAAAATGCGGGAGCTAGCATAATTCCTGTATAAGATGCTGCCATTTCTATTCCTATCACAGATTGCGAAATATCTTCTCCAAAATTTTGTGGTGTGAGATGGAGCATATTTGGGAAAATCGGAGCATTTCCCATACCTATCATAAATAATGAGAACGCAGAAATTATCGGTGGTAAGGGAAAAAGTAATACTATGATTGCAGCAGCTATAATACATTGACCGCTTTTTACTAACTGCCATCTTGTTAATTTATTGGCGAAAATTCCAGATAAAAATCTCCCTAAAGCTATTCCTATATAATAAAAAGTGATCATTTTCGCAGCATAATTTACATCCATTCCTTTTGTGCGAACAAGAAAAGTAGCACCCCATATTCCAGCAGTATATTCTATAGCACAAGACCCAAGAAACACAAAACAAACTGAACGAATAGCAGGTATTTTTAAAAGTTCAAAAATGTTGATAGTACGAGGGGTTTTTTGTTCTCTTTCTAAAGAAGAATCCTTTATTTTATTCCACAAAGGCAACGAAAATATAGTTATCAGAGCAATCATAAATTGAAGACAGAATACAATGCGATATCCTTTACGCCAATTTGCATTATAAGAAAGAGAAAAAGACATCAAATAAGGGCTTAGGGAAACTCCGATTCCATAAAAACAATGCAGAAAATTCATGTGTACAGCTTTATAGTAAAGGGCAACATAGTTATTTAATGCAGAATCAATAGCACCAGCTCCTAATCCAAGGGGGATAGCAGACAGACAGAGCCAGAATAAATTTCTAGAACAAGAAAAACCAAAGAGAGCAGCGGCTGTCATCGCTGTACTTATAACTGTAACTTTAGCAGTTCCAAAGCGATTGATAATTTTTGCTGCAAATAAACTGGAAATTAAAGTCCCACCAGAAATTAGAAGAGTGACATAGTTTGCAGAGGAAATTGGCAAGCCAAATTCTTGATAAATTGCTGGCCATGCTGTTCCAAATAAGGAATCAGGAATTCCGAGACCAATAAATGCGATATAAATAATGATTAAAAGGATAGTCATCATAATATAGTTTCCTTTCTTTTCTATTATATTTTTTATAATAATAGTACATTTTTTTTATTGTTTCTATTATAAAAAGGTCATATAATAGGATAAAAACGCCAAAAAAGAATAAGGAGAGAAAATTATATGCTTATGGAATCAAATCTAAATTTTCCAGTAGACACAAACAGACGTGAAATTACCAAACATGGTTCAGACAAATTTCCTTGTATTCATTATTTAGACAGATATCATAACAATTCATATCCTTGGCATTGGCATGATGAGTTAGAATTAGGTTATGTAAAACAAGGGAATATTATAGTATGCATTAATGATATACAGTTTGTCCTTCATGAGGGAGAGGGAATTTTTGTGAATACTAGAGTGCTACATGCATATTTAGGATATGAAGATACGGAATGTCTTTTTCCAAATGTATTATTTCGCGCTTCTTTGGTATATGGAACAAAAGAGAGTATATTCTGGGAAAAATATCTCTCCCCTCTTATGGAATCTGTGAGTTTGTCGTATATTATTTTAAAATCGGAAAATTCTTGGCAGAAAAAAGTGTTACATGCAGTTGAAACTATTTTTGAATCACTAATAAAAAAGAACTATGGATATGAATTTATGGTCAGAGCTAATTTATCAGAGGTGATAGCGTTAATTTTTCAAAATTGTTCTGAGCAGATGGCACAAAAAAATCAAAATAAAACGGAAATAAATAGAATACGTAAAATGTTATCTTATATTCAAGAGAATTATATGAAACCTATTCAAATTCAGGATATTGCAGATGCCGCTTCTATAAGCAAACGAGAATGTTTAAGATGCTTTCAACGAGTGATTAAAACATCACCTAAACAATATATCATTGATTTTCGCATCAGGAAAGCAAAAGAATTATTATCCGAAACGAATATGCAATTATTAGAAATATGCGAGGCTTGTGGATTTCAAGATCAAAGCTATTTTACAAAAATTTTCCGAAAAGTTACAGGTGTTACTCCCAGAAAATGGAGAAAGAGTAAGTAATAAAGACATGATGATGCTAAACATCTAAGGAAATGGCAGCTCATAGAGTAAAGATTTGCAGTAGACAGAATTTTATGAAATAGGAATAAAAAATGAAGTGAAATTAGTCTGAAAAAGAGGTTTAAATTACGAAAAATTATCCATACTAATAAGAGCAAAATATCTATAAAAAAGTGAGAATATTCCAGATATGATCTTTTTATAAAAAAAGACAGAAAATAAATAGAAGTTAGTATGGAGGCTTTTATGGAGCAGAAGGAAAAGAATGAAACAAAACGACCAGAACAAGAGAAAGAAAAAAATGAATTGCAGGAAATGAAGGATAATCAAATAAAAGAAACAGGACAGTTAGTATTAGAAGAAAATGAAAAACAAAAGAAAATACATTTATTGAGCATTATAGGAGAAATAGAAGGTCATGAAAATTTGCCTAATCATAGTAAAACAACAAAATATGAACATGTATTGCCACAGTTAGCTGCAATAGAGGATAATAAAACAGTAGATGGAGTGCTTCTTATTATTAATACAGTGGGTGGAGATGTGGAAGCAGGGTTAGCGATTGCAGAGATGATCGCTTCTTTGAGTAAACCCACTGTTTCTTTAGTTTTGGGGGGAAGTCATTCTATCGGAGTGCCAATCGCCACATCTACTTGTTATTCTTTTATCGTACCGAGCGGAACAATGGTCATACATCCTGTGAGAATGAATGGAACAGTGATAGGAGCACCACAGACCTATGATTATTTTAAACAGATGCAGGATAGAATCATAGGATTTATTTCACAACATTGTAGAACCTCAAAGGAAAGACTAGAGGAAATGATGCTGAATACAGGTATGTTGACAAAGGATTTAGGGACAATTTTAGTAGGAAAACAGACAGTAGAAGAAGGGTTAATTAATGAAGTGGGAGGTATAAAGGAAGCATTAAATAAATTATATGAATTAATTGAGGAAAGAAAGCAAGAGTAATAATTAAATATGAGAAGGGATTTTTTACAGTTTAATCGAAAGGGTCGCAAAGGCAAGAGATGTTCCAACGAAGCCGCGCTTTCGCTCCGTTCCAGACGTAGCGGTACTAAATTCGCAGCCCATAAAGGA
>CAJUHN010000366.1 GCA_910585935.1 uncultured Lachnospiraceae bacterium
CGATAGAAATGACAATATCAAAATTAGTTTTTCCAGCGTTTCAGTGTCGGAAACCGATAATTCCATAAATGCTCTTATAGAAATGTCACAGCAAGATTTAATAGTTGCTAATGCCCTTATTGAACGTGGAGACATCATATTATTTAGATATGCTTTACAAAATTATTATAGAAAGTCATTTAAAACAATTACTATTAGCGGACTTGGCGAACAATCTAACATGGAAGCTGATGAAAGTAATAAAGTCTTTCAATATTTAAGTGATGAATTTATCCATGATATATTTAATAATCTCATACATGATAAAGAAATTACTAACTGTTTTATGAGAGAATCTGTTACAGAATATTACAGGGCTTTTGAAAATGTTATAGAAGAAAATAACACTCTATTTGAACAGACAGAAAAACGAAAGGAGTTTGTAAAAAAGAATAAAGAATTTATTAAAAAGCAGATTAGAAAGAATGAAACAACTGATTATTACGAAAATTTTTCAAAATAATAATATTACCTTTTAAGCACTTTCAAGCAAAATCCATTAAATTATGATTGTCTTTACCCCTGCTCTATGATAGAATACTCCACAAGGACAACCGTGTTGCAGGGTGGGCTGACCTCTCATTTTTACAGAATGGGGGTGATGCCTATGAAAAATCATTTTGATTTTAAGGATTTAATGACCTTTGGTCTTTTCCTTTTGGCATTGCTTACATTCGTGTTTACGTTTTGTAAGTAACCATACATAGAAAAACCACCCCTAAACTTTGACCGAGCAGCAGGGTGGATTTTCTATTCTAACCTTGGTCAACCCACCTTGTGGGCGGTTGTTCCTTTTGTAAACTCAATATACCATATTTATATTAATTTTTCAAGAAAAAATTATCTAACACATATTTATGATGAATATTCTTATCGAATATATACTATATTCATTATGAATATAACCAAATTCGACATTTTTCCCCTTTACATATTTAATATATAGGAATATACTGGATGCATATTATTATAAATTATTTTTTAAATTTTATAAATAGTTTATGTGCTTCAAAATATCTTATAGATTTATGGGGGATACTAATGAAAAAATTAAGTAACTTAAAAACAATAATCCAAAATAGAACTAAAACTGAAATTCTAAAATCAATATTGATTATCATACTAACCACATCTACAATTATTTTAGCAGTTTCTAATGAAAATCTAAAAGATAAATGTGATAACTTTCTAAATGAGTGCAATGAATTATCAGAAGATATAGATAATTTAAAGAGAGAAAATAATTCACTTGAGAACGATATTGATTCTTTAACATCTGATATTAATTCTTTATCAACTGAAAATGAAAAATATAAAGATAAAACTTCTAAATTGGAAGCTAAAATAAAACCTCTTGAAGATTATCAAAACAAATTTGAAAAATTAAAAAAAGATTATAATGAACTATATAAAAATTATCAAGCTTTTAAAGAAAAAAATCATCAAGAAACCGTAACAACTTCGTCTACTACAATAGATAATAATACTGAATTTAGTAACAGCTCGTCAAGTGGTACTGATACAAATGAAACACAGCAATCAGAAGAAACAGTTTATTGGGTAGCAGGAGGAGAAGTTTATCATTCTACTCCTAATTGTTCAACATTGAAACGATCTAATAATATACAAAGTGGAACTATTGCTCAGAGTGGTAAAAGTAGACCATGTAAAGTTTGTCACTAAAAATAGGAGGTTCTAAATGAATAAAATTAAATGGATGTTTATTGTAACATTTATGTTTGGAATAGTTAGTTTTAATTGTACATCTGTCAGAGCAGAGGAAATAGGTGTTGGAACGGAAATTGATACTAGTGTGTTTGAGTATGAAAGAAGTTCAACAAGTATTAATTGGGATGGCACTATAATAATTACAACATATAATGGGACTAATGAAACCGTCATTATACCTTCTGAAATTGATGGCATGAAAGTAAAAAGTGTAAGAGGTTTTAGTGGAAACAATGCAATTAAATATGTAACTGTCCAGGAAGGTATTACTGAAATAGGTAGATTCGCATTTGCAGATTGTAAAAATTTAGAGACTGTTTACCTTCCAAACGGATTAGATAGTATCGGTAAACATGCTTTTGACAGTTGTAGTTCACTTAAAAATATTATCCTTCCTGATGGATTAAAAATAATTAATAGTTTTGCATTTAAAAATTGTAGTTCGCTTACCAATATCAATATTCCTAATTCTGTTACAAAGATTGGTGATAGTGCGTTCCGTTTTTGTATTTCTTTAAAAACAATAACAATCCCAGATAGTGTGATATATATCGGAGAAGATGCATTCAACATAAGAAATGATAAACGCATTATTGTTTATGGAAATCCAGATGCTTATATAAAAACATATTGTGATTTTTCAGAAAATGTTATGTTTAGTTGCATTAATCATTCTAAAATTGTAATAGATCCATTAATTACCCCAACGTGCATTAAAAATGGTAAGACAGAAGGAAGTCATTGTTCTGATTGTGGAATGTCGATAATACAACAAAATATGATAAAAGCAACTGGACACAATTGGGATAAAGGCACAATCACTGTAGAGCCAACAATTAAAAACAAAGGGGAAATAACATATACCTGTACAGCGTGCAGAAAAAAGAAAACAGAAATACTCCCTGTGTCTACAATACCCAAAAAAGGTAAAACAATCTCTACTATTAATTCTCAAGAAGTTTACAAAGTAACTAAATCAGGTAAGAAAAATGGAACCGTAGAATTTACAAAATCAAATAGTATAGATTCTGCTAATATATCTATTCCAAATATAGTAACAATTAACGGAATTACCTACAAGGTAACTTCCGTTGCTAAAAACGCATTTAAAAATAATAAAACGCTGAAAAGCATTACAATAAACGGCAATATAACAAAAATAAATGCGAATGCATTTAAGGGATGCTCGAATTTAAAAACTATAAAAATTAAGTCAAAGAATTTGAAAACCGTTGGGAAAAATGCATTCAAAGGGATTCACAAAAAAGCAAAAATCAAAGTTCCATCAAAGAGTTTAAAGAAATATCAAATTTTATTAAAAGACAAAGGGCAGAAACCTTCTGTGAAAATTATAAAATAGAGTATAAGGGCACAAACATTGTGTCCTTATATCATTTGATATTAAATCAAATCCATTTTACTTTCAAAATTTGTAATTCATTTTTGCTTTTTATTTAGGATTTCGTTCTAAATTATCTATTCTCTCTTCTAATCTCAATAACCTTTCTTTTATGTCCTGGTTTTCTTTGTACAGGTTTTGAATCATAAAAGTATTTAAAGCAATAAACTCATCATACCTGAGAGAGTAGATATAAACATCATTGCCATTTTCATCTTTCTCTATTTGGCTTGTTGTATTTCCATATTCATCCTCTGTCTCAATTATTTTAA
>CAJUHN010000367.1 GCA_910585935.1 uncultured Lachnospiraceae bacterium
TAAGTGTCAACCACCCTGTGATGTAACGCCACTTTAGGCAGCAATGCTTATTGGGATAAAAGGTCGGAGGTGCAAGCCGTTACTACGACTGGGCAGTTACAAGCCCACTACCTTTAGGTGGTGGGTAGTTGACGTAAGAAAGAAAATGGATCAGATTCCTTATTGTGTATAAAATGCATAAGCATATAAGCACACATAATAGCCACTTTTTCTTCTTTTAAAATACGTTTGCACTCTTCTCTATCTGCCAATACAATCTGAATATCCTCTGAACTTTCCTGATGAATATTAGTGGGAACTCCATCACAATATCCATAAATAGTGCCACAACTTTCATCTGTCATTCCTATAGTAGTAAAAAAAGGCTTAGAATAACCATCTAAAACTTCTATAGGCGAAAGAGTCAGTCCTGTTTCCTCATAAAATTCACGAACAGCAGCGTCCTTTATCTTCTCATTTGGTTCTACTAAACCAGCAGGAAATTCATAAATATAATCATCAATAGGATAACGATACTGCTTTACTAAAACAACTTTATCTTTATTCACTCCATGAACTCCATAAATGATAACTCCATCTGGAGTATTTTCATGGGTATTTATCTTTAAAGTTTCCGGATTAGAAGAACGAGATGCCATATAATAGGGATAAGTCTTATGATTTCTGCGTTCTGCCTCTAATTCATATAAATTTAAAAATTTGTTTTCTGTCTGTTTTTTGATACCTTTAATACGACTCATAAAAACTTCCTTTCTTTTTATATTTTCTCCTCTACAGCATATTTATAAAAATGCTTTAATAACTGTATTATATCACCTTCTTTTTGTATGGTAAAGTTCCGTTTTCTTTTCTTTATCATATTCAATGTTTCCATATAACTGTGCTTTTTATAATATTTTCTTGACCTCTAATTCATGAAACAATAGTATAAGTCTACTTTAGAGTCAAAGGGGGCGCTTCGGCAAGGAAGTATTCCAACGAATCCGCGCTTTCGCTCCGTTCCAGACGTAACGAACACTAAATTCGCTGAACCCTTGCAGGTTCGCTCATTAAGTGCTGACGTCTTTCCAAGGGGCTTCTTTTGAAATACTTCCTTGCCTTGGCTCGTTTGTTGGCTGTTCTAATTTGTGAAAAGCGAATTTCATTATAACATATGGAAATCAATAAGTATTTTTATAGTAATAATTTTCAAAATAAAAGTTGAACTAAAATATAACTTTTTATAAACTACTATTTTCTTTATATCTAATTACTTTACGCAAAATCAAAAATTTCCTATCATATAAAAAGCTTATTTCTTCTCTACTCTTTATTGACAAACAAATAATGATAAAACTATTTAATCAAAAAAGTAAAAAGATAGCATAAAAAAAAGAGGATGACATATACTATAATATAAAGAAAATGGCGCGGTAGCCAAGCGGTAAGGCAGAGGTCTGCAACACCTTTATCACCGGTTCAAATCCGATCCGCGCCTTAAATAAAAATATAAAACTTATTTTGCTATTATGACATAAAAAAAGCTGTATACAAACTGACCTAATTCAGTCTGCATACAGCTTTATTTATTTTTTCAATTTGCTAAAAAACCTGTAATAAATAATAAAAGAAATTGATGTCACAATCCATGTTAACGGATAACTTGCTAAAATCGTTCGCATTGTCATATGATGAGGAACAACAAATAATATCCACAATACTCGAAGTAAACAAACACCTAAACAAGTTATCAGCATTGGTATCCAGCAGTCAGAAACACCTCTTAATGCTCCTGATAAAATCTCAATACAAATATATGTCACAAAAAATGGTACTAAAAAATGTAAAATTTCTATTCCCTTTTCTAAAACTGCTATATCATTCGTAAATAATCGGTAAATATATCCTCCAAATATATACAAAATCCCACTAATCACAATAGAAGTTACGAAAGTCATTTGCAGACAAATTTTAATTCCTTTATGTACACGTTCTACTTTCCCTGCTCCATAATTTTGACCTACAAACGTAGTAATAGAAATTCCAAATGCTCCAATAATCATCCAAAATAATGCATCTATCTTACTATAAGCTGTCCATGCTGCAATCGTATCTATATCTAAAGCATTTACACTTGATTGAATAATAACATTAGATATAGAATACATTGCAGATTGTAATCCTGCTGGAAATCCAATCTGAATAATTCTCTTCACCATTCTAAAATGCAACCGAATTTCAGATATTATCAATCGATATACATCCTCACTTCTTACTAAAACAATAATCACTAATACTGCACTGACTAACTGTGATAAAATTGTAGCTAATGCAGCTCCTGCCACATTCATTTTGAGTACTACAACAAATATAATATCCAAAACAATATTTACTAAGCAGCTTGTCATCAAAAAATATAACGGTCTTTTAGAATCCCCTATCGCTCTCAAAATCCCAGAACCCATATTATAAACTAAATTTCCAATAATCCCTATAAAATAAATCCGAATGTAAACTACTGCATAATTCATAACATCCTCTGGAGTTCCCATCGCTTTCAGCGCAAACGGTGCTCCTATCAGTCCCAGAATCATTAAAATGATCCCTCCCATAATAGAAAATGCGATCGCTGTATGAACTGCTTCTTTCACTTTTTCTCCATTTTTCGCCCCATAATATTGCGAAATAATAACCGTTGCGCCAGAAGAAAGACCTACAAAAAAACCAACTAATAAATTAATCAGCGTTCCTGTTGTCCCTCCAACAGCCGCTAATGCCTCTTTTCCAACATATCTCCCTACAATAACCGCATCTACAGTATTATATAATTGTTGAAAAAAAGTTCCAAATAAAATTGGAAAGAAAAACTTTAATAATTGCTTCCAAATGACTCCTTCTGTAATCTGATTTCCTTCTATTCGTTTTTCTACTTTCTCTATACTTTCCATAATTTTTTCCTAACCTTCATATTATTACTATTCTCTGCTTCTATATCTATTATTATAGTCAGATCCGCTTTTCACAAATTAGTCAAGCCAATAAACTAGCGTAGGGAAGGAAGTATTCCAAAAGAAGCCCCTTGGAAGACGTTGGCACTTAATGAGCAGCCTTGATAAAGGCTGCGAATTTAGTGTTCATTACGTCTGGAACGGAGCGAGAGCGCGGCTTTGTTGGAATACTTCCTTCCCGTAGCGAACCTTTAACTTTAAAATAATCCCGAACTATAACATCATATGAAATTTTAATCTATCACCCTCCTACTCAAAAAACCCCGAAAAAGATAAACTTTTTCAGGGTTTCTTAAAGGCGACACCCAGATTTGAACTGGGGATAAAGGTGTTGCAGACCTCTGCCTTACCACTTGGCTATATCGCCATATTTATTTTAGTGACTCCAAGGGGATTTGAACCCCTGTTACCGCCGTGAAAGGGCGGTGTCTTAAC
>CAJUHN010000368.1 GCA_910585935.1 uncultured Lachnospiraceae bacterium
ATTCCAACGAAACCGCGCTTTCGCTCCGTTCCAGACGTAGTGGTACTAAATTCGCATCTCCTTACAGAGCTGCTCATTAAGTGCCAACGTCTTCCAAGGGGTTTCTTTTGGAATACTTCCTTCCCACGGCTACTTTGATGATAAGATGACTTTTTATGAGGCTTGATGGTATGTTTTTTTATGAAGAAGGTTTTGGGGTATATGGTTTTATAGTGTTAGGGGGCGATAGTATATGTTATATGGATGGATTTTCTTTTTTATGTTTTAGTTTTAACATAAAATGAGAGATACATGGCTGAAAGAACATATTGATTTCGCCTCCTAAAAATAAAATATACATACAAACATAGAGCCAAAGCATTAATAATATAATAGTAGTTAAACTTCCATACATATAAGAATAATTTCCAAAGTTATCTATATAGATGGAAAAGAAAAAAGAAAATAACATCCATCCTGCTGCTGAAAATAATGCCCCGGGAAGCTGTTGAAAGAAAGGGGCTTTGTGGTTAGGGAGAACTTTATAAATCAGTGCGAAAAATAAGGTTAAAGTGCACAAGGCAAACATAGCTCTTGCGCTGATGAAGATATTGGCTATGGTTTCTAAAAAGGTGTAGCGAGTGATAATAAACAGGTATAGTTTATTTCCAAATACCAAAAGCATCAAAGAAAGGATAATGATGACTACAAAACCAATCGTATATAGACAAGACATGATTTTCAGCACCAAGTAGTTACGTGATTCGTCGATATCATATACGGAGTTTAAGCCTGATATAATGGATAGTGCCCCACGGGAAGCAGACCAGACAGTAGCAACTGCGGATACTGATAATAAAGTTCCAGAAGATTTTTTATAAAGGTCTTCCGTGATGCTGATAAAGAGAGGAATAAAGGAATCGGGTATCACTTTGACCGCGAGGGTTTGAAACTGAGTTTTTGTGATAGGCAGAAATTGAATTGAGTTTAAAAGCATCATAATCATAGGAAAGATAGAAATAATTAAAAATAAGGCTGCCTGACCAGAAAAGGCGTTTACATAATCACTTGCTACTTTATGAAGAAATTGGCGAACAATACGATACATTTTAAGCATAAAATAATTCCTTTCTATTTAGATTTAGATGTAATGAGGCATGATAGATATTATGATGTATGTAAAAATTTTTCTGCGTTTTGCTGGAAGATAGCGTTATATGCTATCGTATTACATTTTATGAAAGCATATGTGCAATCACGAAAAATTTTTCTTACCATGGCTTTTTTATAGAAAAGCATAAGTTTTTTATCTGATATAATCTTGCCACAATAAGCATACTACAAACAAAACATTCGGTAAAGAGTAATAAAAAAATTTAAGAATTGCGAAAAAGATAAAAAAGAGAAGAATCATAAAAATAAACAGTTACTACGATGGATAGCTGTCCATTAAGATTTTGATGAGAAAGAAAATTCATCGGTAATATCAACACGAAAGGTAAAAGGGATAAGAATTATGATAGGATAAATAAAAAAGAAGTGCTATAATAGAAAGAAATAAAATACAAACATAGGAGTTTTATATGGAAAAGTGGATGATTTATAGTAAAAAAGCGGATTTTAAGGCAATCGGGGAGAAGTTTGAAATAGATCCTGTATTAGCTAGAGTGATTCGGAATCGAGATGTAATAGGGGAAGAGGAGATAAGATTATATTTAAATGGGACAAAAGAAGACATGTATTCTCCTTTTTTGATGAAGGATATGGAAAAGGGAGTGAATATTTTAATAGAAAAGATAGAAAAAAAGAAAGCGATTCGGATTATTGGAGATTATGATGTGGATGGGGTAAATTCTCTTTATATTTTATGGATGGCATTTAGAAAGTGTGGTGCAGTCGTAGATGGAGAAATTCCACATAGAATTATGGATGGATATGGAATAAATGAACGATTGATAGAACAAGCACATCAAGATGGAATCGATACGATTGTTACCTGTGATAATGGGATTTCAGCGAGAGAACAAGTGAGATTTGCGAAAAGTTTGGGAATGACAGTGATCATTACTGACCACCATGACATTCCTTATGAGGAAATAGAGGGGAATAGAAATTATATATTGCCAGAAGCAGATGCAGTGATTAATCCAAAACAGAGTGACTGTGAATATCCATTTAAAGGACTTTGTGGAGCAGGAGTGGCGTATAAATTAGTGATGGCTCTTTATGAACAGTTAGGATATCCAAAGGAAGAAGCGGAGGAATTTTTAGAGTTTGCAGCAATCGCGACAGTGGGAGATGTAATGGATTTATTAGGAGAAAATCGTATCTTAGTAAAAGAAGGTTTAAAAAGATTACATAAAACTAAAAATTTGGGGCTGAAATCTCTGATAACAGTAAATGAAATCGAGGCGGAAAGTATAAATGCCTATCATATTGGATTTATTTTAGGTCCTTGCTTAAACGCAGGGGGGCGTTTAGATACGGCAAAAAGAGCATTGGAATTGTTGATGGCAGAGGATAAAAAGACAGCAGATGAGGCAGCAGGAGAACTTAAGGCGTTGAATGATAGTAGAAAAATGATGACAAAAGAAGGAGTAGAACAGGCAGTTTCCTTAATTGAAAGTACAGATTTAAAACAGGATAAGGTATTAGTTGTTTATCTGCCAGAGTGTCATGAGAGCTTAGCCGGGATTATCGCAGGGCGTATTCGAGAAAAGTATTATAAACCTGTTTTTGTATTGACAAAAGCAGAAGAGGGGATAAAAGGTTCAGGGCGTTCGATTGAAACATATTCTATGTATGAAGAATTAATAAAGAGTAAAGAATATCTGGAAAAATTTGGAGGTCATCCGATGGCAGCGGGATTATCTTTAAAAGAAGAGAATCTGGAACTCTTTCGGCGATCTGTCAATGAAAAGACGACTTTGACAGAAGCGGATTTGATACCAGTACGTTGGATTGATGTAGCGATGCCAATGTATTATGTAACAGAAAAATTTATAGACAGTTTGACTATATTAGAACCTTTTGGAAAGGGAAATGAGAAGCCAGTATTTGCTGAGAAAAATCTGAAAATTTTAATGCAAAATATAGTAGGAAAGAATAGAAATGCAGTTAAGTTATTATTAGAAGAAGAAAATGGAAATCAGATTGATGCGATTTATTTTGGAAATGGAGAGGAGTTTATAGAAAATACTGTAACAAAAGAGAAAATATCTGTTTTGTATTATCCTTCTATCAATGAATATCGAGGGAATAAGAAGATTCAGATGGTGATCACTCATTATTTATAAGGATAGGAAATAGGAATTAAGAGGTGGTTTAGGGAAAGTTTTGAGCGGAGGTTCGCACGGCAAGAACCTATTCCAACGAAGCCGCGCTTTCGCTCCGTTCCAGACGTAGCGGTACTAAATTCG
>CAJUHN010000369.1 GCA_910585935.1 uncultured Lachnospiraceae bacterium
TTAGTACCGCTACGTCTGGAACGGAGCGAGAGCGCGGCTTCGTTGGAATACTTTCGTTCCTGCGCGAACCTTTGGTTAAATGTTCTCCTTGATTTTCTGAGATTTTTTTTATATGATTTCCTTATCTATATGTTAGAAGGGATATTAAGAGTGGTTAAAAATTATGATATGAGTAATATGAATTTTAAGTGGTTATGGAAAAAATTTAATAGGATATTTAACTGAATTTTAGAAGGAAAGGATATGGTAAGATGGCTGGTTCAATATTTGGAAGTATTTTCCGAGTTTCTACTTGGGGAGAATCGCATGGAAGGGGTGTGGGAGTTGTAATAGATGGGTGTCCAGCAGGGGTTGAACTCTGTGAAGAAGATATTCAAAGCTATCTGGACAGAAGGAAACCGGGACAAAATAAATATGCAACACCTCGAAAGGAAGAGGATATGGTGGAGATATTATCTGGGGTTTTTGAAGGGAAGACAACAGGGACACCGATTGCAATGATAGTTTATAATAGAACGCAGAGGTCAGGGGATTATAGGGAAATCGCACAATTTTATAGACCGGGACATGCGGATTTTACTTTTGATAGGAAATATGGATTTCGAGATTATCGAGGGGGAGGGCGGTCTTCTGGAAGAGAAACGATAGCACGAGTGGCGGCTGGAGCAGTGGCAGCGAAAGTGTTACAATATTTAGGAGTGTCAGTTTATGCTTATACACTTTCTATTGGAGAGATTCGATGTGAAAGAGGGGAAATTAGATTAGAGGAATGTAAGGAAAATGCTCTTTACATGCCAAATAAGGAAAAGGCGAAGAAGGCGGAAGAATATTTGGATAGTATGATGAAAGAACAAAATTCTGTTGGAGGGGTGATAGAGGGAAAAGTTTTAGGGATTCCAGCAGGGATAGGAGAGCCTGTCTTTGAAAAATTAGATGCGAATCTGGCGAAGGCTATTTTTTCTATTGGAGCAGTCAAAGGCTTTGAAATAGGAGAAGGATTTTCGGCGGCGGAGAGTATAGGGAGTGATAATAATGATAGTTTTTTTTATGATGAATGGGGGAAAATAAAAAAAGAAACAAATCATGCTGGGGGAATACTGGGAGGGATTAGTGATGGAGATGAGATTATATTCCGTGCGGGGATTAAACCGACACCTTCTATTGGGAAACGGCAGCATACAGTGAATAAATCAGGAGAGAATATAGAGGTTTCAATAAAAGGAAGACATGATCCAGTTATTGTGCCTAGAGCGGTGGTAGTGGTTGAATGTATGGCGGCGATCACGATATTGGATATGATGTTAGTAGGAATGACTTCTACTTTGGAGGGTATACAAAGATTTTATGAAAAAAAACTAAAATAAAAAATATGGCTTGAAAAAAGGAGAAAGGTTCGATATACTAATAACAATGTCTTTTACTATAAAAGGAAAAGTTGAGGTAAATATGTATAGACTAATTCATAGGGATAAAAATGCAAAAAGAGGTGAATTTCATACAGTTCATGGTGTGATTCAAACACCAGTATTTATGAATGTGGGAACAGCAGCAGCGATTAAAGGTTCAGTTTCTACGATGGATTTAAAAGAGATTAAAACTCAGGTGGAATTATCAAATACCTATCATTTGCATGTCAGACCGGGAGATGAAGTGGTGAAAAAAATGGGCGGGCTTCATAAATTTATGGTATGGGATAAGCCTATTTTGACTGATTCCGGCGGATTTCAAGTCTTTTCTTTAGCAGGACTGCGCAAAATAAAAGAAGAGGGAGTTCATTTTCATTCTCATATCGATGGAAAAAAGATTTTTATGGGACCAGAAGAGAGTATGAAGATTCAGTCAAATTTGGCTTCTACTATAGCGATGGCGTTTGATGAATGTCCTCCGCATCCAGCAACTAGAGAATATATGCAAAATTCTGTGGATAGGACAAGCAGATGGCTGGTTCGCTGTAAGCAGGAGATGGACAGATTGAATCAGTTGCCAGATACGATTAATCCAAAACAGATGTTATTTGGAATCAATCAAGGCGGAACATTTGAAGATATCAGAATAGAACATGCAAAAAGAATAGCAGAGTTCAATTTAGATGGATATGCGCTGGGAGGGTTAGCAGTAGGAGAGAGTCATGAACAGATGTATCATATTATAGAAGAAACCGTTCCTTATTTGCCATTAGAAAAGCCAACTTATTTGATGGGGGTTGGAACACCTGCTAATATTTTAGAGGCGGTAGAGAGAGGAGTAGATTTTTTTGATTGTGTCTATCCGAGCAGAAATGGAAGGCATGGACATGTTTATACTAATAGGGGAAAGCTCAATCTGTTCAATGTAAAATATGAGTTAGATGATTCTCCGATTGAAGAAGGCTGTGGTTGTCCTGCTTGCAGAGCTTATAGCAGAGCGTATATCAGGCACTTATTAAAAGCAAAAGAAATGTTGGGAATGCGTCTTTGTGTTCTGCATAATTTATATTTCTATAATACTATGATGGAAGAAATAAGGGAAGCCATAGAAAAAAATCAGTATGCTTCCTATAAAAAAGCGAAATTAGAAGGTTTTGCAAGGGAAGATGCCAAATAGGCAGATAGAAAGTCTGGTTATGTAGGATAAGACTTGAAAAAATAAAAAAATAGAAAGAAAGGGAAAAGCTACTAAGAGATTTACTTACAAATGGTATAAGGAAGCAAAGATAAGAGAGTACTGATGGCTGATAGTGAAAAAATGATGACTATAAAGCATAAGGGAATTTGTGAAAAGTATATCATATCAGAAATGATTAAAAATATAAGTAGAAGTAGTAAAACTCTTGATATAAGCATATTTGCTTATATTTAGTAGTGGGAATTTATTATGTTAGCATTAACAGAAGCAGGAGCGACAGGGGGTATGACAATCGCAGGGATTCTTGTCTATGTGGTTGTAATCGCAGGTTTATTTTATTTTATGTTATACCGTCCGCAGAAAAAACAGCAACAGAAAGCAAAGGCAATGTTAGATACATTAGAGGTTGGTGATAGTGTATTGACAAGCAGTGGATTTTATGGAGTAGTTATTGATATTACAGATGATACTGTGATTGTGGAATTTGGAAATAATAAAAATTGTAGGATTCCGATGCAAAAGGCGGCTATTGTACAGTTAGAAAAGGCAGAATCTTAAATTTAAAATTGGTTTGGGAAAAGAAATAGGCTGTTATATTGAGTATAAATGCTTGATATAGCGGTCTTTTTTAGTTTATATGAGGGAGTTTTGAATAAAAGGGGGTGTCGCTTCGTTTCCGCTCCAGAAAGACACTATTCCAACGAAGCCGCGCTTTCGCTCCGTGTAAGACTACGCGGTACTAAATTCGCAAATCCCGCTTCTTGCGGGTTTGCTCATTA
>CAJUHN010000370.1 GCA_910585935.1 uncultured Lachnospiraceae bacterium
ACGTCTGGAACGGAGCGAAAGCGCGGCTTCGCTGGAATACTTCCTTCCCGAAGCGTCCCCTTTCACTTTTAAGTAAAAAGGAAACAACAGATTCTCATATTGCCATTTTCTCTCTTTTATGCTAAAATATGTGAAAATTAGCAATATTCAGAAAGAAGGAGTATATCATGCCTGTTTTTCGATTAGATGATCAAATATGGTTTCCTGATCCTATTTTAGCGGATGAAAATGGTCTTCTCGCGGTTGGCGGCGATTTAAGTACAAAAAGATTATTATTAGCTTATACAAATGGTATTTTTCCATGGTACAACCCTGAAGATGAGATCTTATGGTGGTGTCCTAAAAGAAGATTTTTGATCTTTCCAGACAACATTCATATTTCTCATTCTATGAAAAAATTTATGAAACACACAGATTTAACCATTTCCATCAATAAAAACTTTAAAGATGTTATTCATAACTGCCGCCTATTACGTGAGGAAACAGAAGGCTCTTGGATTACAGATGAGATGGAAGAGGCATATAATCGCCTATTTTCTCAAAATTTAGCCCTGAGTGTAGAAGTCTGGAAAGGAAGTCTATTAGTAGGAGGGTTATATGGGGTCAGTTTGGGTCGAGGCTTCTTTGGAGAGAGCATGTTTTCTAAAGTAGAAAATGCTTCTAAATTAGCCTTAATTTCCTTAGCACAGTTACTCTCTGATAATGAATATGGATTTATTGATTGTCAACTTCATACCGATCATCTAGAGAGCATGGGCGGTGTCTATGTTTCTTGGCAAGAATATAAAGAATTACTGCAAAAATATGTCTTAAAATATGACGCCAAACAATAAAAATGAGAAATATTTCCTACTTTTCTCATACTATCCTTTTTGTTTTATTCTACATGCCTTGATAAAATATATCATAAAATTCCTGTTCTTTCTCATAAAACTCTTCTGTAGGAACATCACTTTCTAAAATAATTTCATCTTGTACAGTATCTTTTATCTGAATATGAACAGGATATATCACTAAATCTTCAATATAGAACTGTCTGCATAGTTTCCACTGTCCTTCTATAAATTTATATAATAGTTCTTCTCTGCATCCTGTTCCTAATGGATCATGCATTAACATCCATTCTTTTTCTGGATTCATTTCATATAAATATACTGCATTCTCATATGGATTTTCTAAAAGATTTCCTCCAAAAGTATTTTCAAACTGTCTTTTTTCTGGATTCCAATAAAATAAAAAATCTAATGGACTTCCATAAATATATTCTCTCTGAAAAGTAATAGATAAATCTGTATATTCATCAAAGTTTACATCTAAAAAAGAGAAATTGTTAAAGACAGACCACTCATCTTCCACAAATGGATATCTGATATTTTGTAACAATCCTCCCTGTTCTTTTTTATCATAGACAGAAAGTTCATAATAAGTAGCCCCTTCTATCCCTGACACTTGTTCTTCTGTATTCTTATTAATAAATACCAATTCCTGCTCTCTTTCTCGTTCTGAAAGACACTTCTGATATGCTTTTCTAAATTGATGGTTTTCTTCGTCCCAATCATAAAAAGTTCCTTCTATTTCCTTTTTATTAGTCAAAACTTCCAAACATCCATCTTGATCTATATCATAAAGCCATAGAGGAGAATTCATTTTTTCTTCTTTTATCTTTCTTTTTTCTGTTTCTCTGGTTTCATATATCACAATATTTCCTGCTTGCTCTTCAAAAAGTATTTCTGTTCCATTTTCCTCTAATTGATATACTTTCCCCCACTCTACTTCTATGTATTCCTGTTTCATCTGTATTTTCTCTGTTTCCTTTTCATAAGAAATACCTTTATTCTCTTCCGCTTGATATCCAAATACTAAATGATTCTCTTCATTTCCATCTATTCCCTGCTCTATCATAAAAAGGCTTGCTAAAATTGCTATACAGCATTTAATCTTTTTTTGCCAATATTTCATATTCATTCTTTCCTTTTCTATAATTTTATATTATTTTCATATTTTTATCTATATATTTTAAAATATCCATTTTATTTTTTATACCCTCTATTATATCTTACAACATTCTTAAAAAAAATCTATACCCAATTTTTAAAATTAATGCATTTCTTAATGAAAATTAAAAAATTTTTATGTGATTGTTATTCTTTTAACATTTGACACTTTCCATAAAATTCTATATAATAAAATCCACTGAATTTCATTACATTATATGATATAAAGGTCACTATATTTCATAGTGAATAACAAAACAAATATTTAGTATGAATGATTATAAAAAACTAAAAAGAAAGGTGAATAAAACCATGTGGATAGCTAATAATTGGAAAGATTATGAAGTGATTGATACCTCAAAAGGAGAAAAATTAGAGCGTTGGGCAGATTATCTTCTCATTCGCCCCGATCCACAAGTAATTTGGGATACAGAAAGGACATTAAAGGCATGGAAAAAATGTAATGCTCATTATCATAGAAGTAACAAAGGTGGTGGTGAATGGGAATTTTTCAATCTTCCAGAGCAATGGAACATTCACTATAAGGACTTAACCTTTCAACTAAAACCATTTAGCTTTAAGCATACAGGACTCTTTCCAGAACAGGCTGTCAACTGGGATTGGTTCTCTCAAAAAATAAAAGAGGCGAATCGTTCTGTGAAAGTATTAAATCTTTTCGCTTATACAGGAGGCGCTACTTTAGCGGCTGCTAAGGCTGGAGCTTCTGTCACACATGTAGATGCTTCTAAAGGAATGGTGGCATGGGCAAAAGAAAATGCTGCTGTTTCTGGATTGTCTAATGCGCCGATTCGTTGGATTGTAGATGATTGCTTTAAATTTGTGGAACGTGAAATTCGCCGTGGAAGTAAATATGACGCTATAATCATGGATCCTCCTTCTTATGGAAGAGGTCCAAAGGGAGAGATTTGGAAAATAGAAGAAGCTCTGCATCCCTTTGTAAAACTTTGTGCAAATCTTCTCTCCGATTCTCCTTGTTTCTTTTTAATCAATTCCTATACAACTGGCTTTGCGCCTTCTGTTTTATCTTATTTGTTAGGCATAGAAATCGCTTCTAAAGTAAAAGAGAAGGGACTCATTACAGCAGATGAAATAGGTCTTCCTGTTTCTAGCAATGGACTTATACTGCCCTGTGGCTCTTCTGGCAGATGGGAATCAAATTTTTCTTGATTTAGAAAAAGGTTTTTTATTCTATAGATGTAAGCTTGAGAAATTTGACCAAGGGGTTAAGGTTCACATAGGTTTGGTTTGGTTCGCACAGGGAAGGGGATTTCTATTCCAACGAAACCGCGCTTTCGCTCCGTTCCAGACGTAACGGTACTAAATTCGC
>CAJUHN010000371.1 GCA_910585935.1 uncultured Lachnospiraceae bacterium
GGATTTCCGCGTTGTTGTTGGATAGCTGGTAGTGATTATTCTAATGCTTGGGAGCCATCTATTTAAAGCTTGAGAGCCACCTGAATCCAGTGTATTTTAAAGCTTGGGAGCCACCACTATATATTGTGGTCATCCAAATATATTGCTTAAGATAAGATCCCTCTTTTAAGATGTGTTTATGAAAAGTACCCGTACTTTTCAAATACATTTTAAAGGAGGTTTTCTATGTTTAAGAAAACAAAAGTAAGACAGATCCTTGAACTTCTTCACAAGGATCTAAGTGCCAGAGAGATCTCTAAAACTTTGAAGGTCTCTCGTAATTCTGTTGCATTTGTGAAAGAATCTTATGACAAATGTGACAAAGACTGGGATGAAATATGTCTGATGAACGATGACGAGATCTATCACCTTTTTTATCCCCATACCTTCAGGCCAAGAAACAGATTTGCTCCAGTGGACTATTCGTATGTCCACAGTGAATTGAAAAAGGTCGGGGTTACAGAAATGCTGCTATGGGAGGAATACTGTGAAAAGTGTAATGCACAAGGGATTTCCCATTGCTGTTATGCTACATTCGCAAATGGCTATAAACGCTTTATAGCTGATAAAAATTATACCAGTCATATCGAACACAAACCGGGAGTAACTCTGGAGGTTGACTGGTCAGGTCCTACGATGAGCTACATGGATCCTGACAAACAGGAACAGCAAACGGCATATCTGTTTGTTGCGGCTTTTCCGTACAGCCAGTATACCTATGTAGAGGCTGCCGCTTCTATGAACCAATCAGACTGGCTGTCGTGCAATGTCCACATGCTGGAATTCTTTGGCGGGACACCTGTAAGGATTGTCTGTGACAACCTAAAAACAGGCGTGATCAAACACCCGAAACATGGAGAGGTCGTGCTGAATGATTCCTATTTATCTTTTGCAGAACACTACCAGGTTGCAATTATGCCGGCACAGGTAAAGAAACCCAAACAGAAAGCAAGTGTCGAAGGCGCGGTGGGAAAAATTGCAAGAAAGATCATCGGCATGCTCAGAAATGAAACTTTTCATTCTATAGAAGGGCTTAATTCGGCAATCAGAAAAGTGCTTGACAGGCTAAATGACAAACCCTTCCAAAAGAGAAACGGCAGTAGAAAAACAATTTATGAGCTGGAGGAAAAACCATATCTCAGAACCCTGCCAATGCTTCCCTTTGAGATCTGTGAATGGTCATATAATCACAAAGTAGGCCCGAATTCCCATATATGGTTTCACAAGGGACAATACTCTGTTCCAAGCAGTTACATAAATAAATACGTTGATGTGCAGTATAACAGTTCTCTTGTTTGTATCTACGCCTCACATCAATTAGTAGCTGAGCATAAACGTATTCCCACAGGCATTCGGAATGCGAAAAGAACAGAGATGTCCCATCTTCCATATCCAATATACACTCCGGATACAATGGAATCAACGCTGAATAAAGCAGAAGCTATTGGCAACAGTACAAGAACCGTAATAGGCAGGTTGTATGACAATGCAAAAGTAAAAGAACAGGCTCTTGTAGATGCAAGAACCGTATTGGATATCGCTGGTGTATATGGTAAAGATATCCTTGAAACAGCTTGCAGCCTTGCACTTAAGGACTTTCATCTGATTACTTACAACACGCTTATGCCTTATGTGAAAAGAGCTGCAAAAAACAGAAAAAATGATCTTACAAAAAAGAACGTAAAAGATCATAAGCAGGGAATCGTAAGAGGTGCGGATTATTATAGAGAGGATGGTAAAAATTTATGAATACAGAGATCAAGAAACAATTATCAGTATTAGAACTCAGTGATTTAGTGGCTGTGATCGAGGCTCAGGAAAAAGAAGTATCTTTTGTTGACCTGACTTACAATGAGAGACTGGAACATCTGCTCTCAGCTCTAATAACAGAACGGCAGAACAGACTGATCACCAGGCTGACAAAGAATGCAGATTTAAAGTATCCCAATGCAAGCCTTGAAACTTTAGACTGTGATGCACGAGAGATCAGTAGGGAGAAAATCGCAAATCTTGCAACCATGGGATTCGTAGGTGCTGCAACAAACCTGATCATTACAGGCCCGACGGGTGCCGGGAAAACCTATCTTGCATGTGTCCTGGGTGTAGAAGCATGTAAACAGACTCTCCGGACGTGTTATATCAGAATGCCGGATATGCTGGGACATTTTCAGGCCCACAAAGATAACCTCAGAGAGCAGGTACGATACCGGAAGAAACTGGGAAACTATAAAGTGCTGATCATAGATGAATGGCTGAACTATAAGATCAATGAGAAAGAGTCAAAATTCATATATGAGTTGGTAGAACAGCGTTGTGGAAATAATCCGACGATCTTTGTCGGGCAATACGAGGTCTGTGACTGGCATGAACGGTTAGGCGGCGGAACCCAGGCCGATTCTATTATGGACCGGATCATACATAACTCTTATTCCATACCGACTACCGAAAATAACCTCAGAAAGCTGTACGATTCTCAAAAAGCCAGAAAACTTATGGAGTCCTTAAACTCATAAAAACGCAGATTTATTTTTGTATGTGGCAGACGATAAATCAACCGTTAGCAGGAAACACTGATGACTCTTTAGATGCCACAACATTTATTCCTTTTATCAGGAGGTTTTTAATGAAAATAAAGTTAGACGAACCGACCATTCCTAATGATATTCGACAAAAAATACGAAATCTACGAGTATTGCTTGATCTGGCAGACAATTTAAGGGATGAAATCCTGGCATGGTATACAGCCGAGCTAAAATCTTATGATTTCAGAGCTGATGCACAGCAAGAATTATTTAATCCTGGAACAGGAACCACTGTTGAAGGGATATCAGAACTTGCCATCATGGAGGCACTTTCCGAGCTTCAGATTTTTAATGAAGTAAGAAAGAAAAAATGAGGTGAAATTTATTTGCCATTAATTTGAAGCTGTTATTTTAAGCTTTGTTCAAGTTTTATGCAAAAGATTGTCTCGGTGATTTCGATTAACAGACAAAGAGAGGGCAGAGCCGGTCATCAAAGGTTCTGTCTTCTTTCGTTCAAAAAGAGAATATGCTGGAAAAATAAGATTTCGAGGAATTTCGTATCAACATAACTGGCCAAAGGTCTGCTTTGTTATTTCTTAATTTTATTCAGGAACATTCCAAAATTACTCTGGACAATTCATGATATTTTCAGTACAACTATATCTTGTATCTTATAGATGGCCCCCAAGCACTAAAATCAGGACGGATTTTGGGTGGCTCTCAAGCTTTAAATTGGTGGCTCCCAAGCATTAGAATAATCACAATACCTC
>CAJUHN010000372.1 GCA_910585935.1 uncultured Lachnospiraceae bacterium
GGACAGGATTACGATAAGCTAAAAAAATGTATTAGTATTAGCATTTTGGATTTTGAACTACTTCATATCAATAAGTTTTATTCTTGTTATCACCTAGCAGAAGACGCCGATCATAGCATTTATACAGACAAAATAGAATTTCATGTGATAGAGCTGCCAAAGATACCAGAAGAATTAAAAAATGATAATCTTATTTTATTATGGGCGAAGTTCTTAAACGCAGAAAGAAAGGAGGAGTTTGAGATGATAGCCAAAAAAGACGCCTACATCGAGAAGGCATATCAACACTTACAAGTCATCAGTCAGGATAAAGAGAAGAGACTGGAATATGAAACAAGAGAAAAAGCAATCAGAGATTATAATTTTCTGGTCAGGAAATCAAAAGAAGAAGGACTGGAAGAAGGCAGAATGGAAGGTAGAATAGAGGGCAGAATGGAAGGCGAAAATCGAGTAAATGAATTGAACTCTTTATTACTACAAAATAAGAGATATGAGGATTTAGAACGTGCTACGAAAGACTATGAGTTCCAGAAATAATTAATGAGGGAGTATGGGATTATAAATGATTCGTTATAAGGTATCCTATAAGATGGACACGACAAGCGAAAGGAATTGCTTGAAATGTTGATTACCGCTAGGGGAAATAAGATAGGATTGATAGGTCTGAAATTGATATGATACCCCCTTAAGTAGACAAGGTAAATAACCAAAATCTATTTAAGGGAGTTTTTGTGTTTATAAAGAGCTACGGTAAGCAGAATAAAAAGACATGAGGGAATAAATCTTGTTTTAGAAATAAATGAAATAAAGATTGTTAAAAATTTAATTGAAAAAGTTGCAAAAATAGCCTTGTATACAATAAACTTTAGCGGTATAATAAAAATAATTATGTATTAATATTTACATTACAAATAAGAAAGAAAGGAGTCATTCAAATCATGGGATTTATTGACACAGTAAAAGAAAGGGCAAAGGCAGATAAAAAGACAATTATATTACCAGAATCTATGGACAGAAGAACATTTGAGGCGGCAGAACAAATTTTAAAAGAGGATATCGCTCATTTAATCATTATTGGCACGCCGGAAGAAGTACAAAAAAATAGTGAAGGATTAGACATTTCAAAAGCTACTATTATTGATCCCAATACATACGAAAAGACACAAGAGTATGTAAATTTATTCGTAGAGCTGAGAAAGGCAAAAGGAATGACGCCAGAACAGGCGAAAGCTACGATGTTAAAAGATTATGCTTATTATGGATGTCTTATGATAAAAGCAGGAGATGCAGATGGTATGGTATCGGGTGCTTGTCATTCTACAGCGGATACTCTGCGTCCTTGTTTACAGATTATCAAAACAAAACCGGGAACAAAATTAGTTTCTGCTTTCTTTTTAATGGCAGTGCCAAATTGCGAATATGGCTCTAATGGAACTTTTGTATTTGCTGATTGTGGATTAAATCAGAATCCGAGTGCAGAAGAATTAGCAGCGATTGCGAAATCTTCTGCAGAAACTTTTGAATTATTAGTACAACAAGAACCTATTGTAGCGATGTTATCTCATTCTTCTAAAGGAAGCGCAAAACATGCAGATGTGGATAAAGTGGTGGAAGCTACGAGAATAGCAAAAGAACAATATCCAGAGTTAAAGTTAGATGGAGAGTTACAATTAGATGCTGCAATCGTTCCCAGTATAGGAAATTCAAAAGCGCCCGGAAGTGAAGTGGCAGGAAAAGCGAATGTATTGATTTTCCCAGATTTAGATGCTGGAAATATTGGATATAAATTAGTACAGAGATTAGCAAAAGCAGAAGCCTATGGTCCTGTTACACAGGGAATCGCAAAACCAGTGAACGATCTGTCAAGAGGGTGTAGTGCAGAAGATATTGTAGGAGTTGTAGCGATTACTGCGGTACAAGCACAAGTAAATAAATAAAATACCAGTGAGATGTCTATCATAGAGTTTGTGGCTGTGCGGCATCTGCAAACTCTATATGAAATTTTAGAAAAAACTATCAAAGCTGCACAGAAATGGAGTAAAGATGAATATATTAGTGATTAATTGCGGAAGCTCTTCTTTAAAATTTCAATTAATAAATGCAGGAACAGAAGATGTTTTAGCAAAAGGACTCTGTGAGAGAATTGGAATCGATGGAAGATTGGTATATCAGCCAGCAGGTGGAGAAAAAGAAGTGACAGAAGCAGCAATGCCCGGACATAAAGAAGCGATTCAGATGGTATTAGATGCATTAAAAAATCCAAATACAGGTGTCATTAAGAGCTTAGACGAAGTAGGAGCAGTAGGTCATCGTGTAGTACATGGCGGAGAAAAGTTCGCATCTTCTGTTATTTTAACAGATGAAGTGGTAAAAGGAATCGAAGAATGTAGCGAATTAGCACCGCTTCATAATCCTGCAAACTTAATCGGAATCACAGCTTGTAAAGAATTGATGCCTTCTACCCCTATGGTTGGAGTATTTGATACCGCTTTTCATCAGACGATGCCGGAAGAAGCTTATCTATATGGATTACCATATGAATACTATGAAAAATATAAAGTGAGAAGATATGGTTTTCATGGAACTAGCCATAGTTATGTATCAAAACGTGTGGCAGCATTTTTAGGAAAAGATTATGAAAACTTAAAGACCATCGTTTGCCATCTAGGAAATGGTTCTAGTCTCTCTGCTGTAAAAAATGGAAAATGTATGGATACTTCTATGGGACTTACTCCATTAGAAGGGTTAGTGATGGGAACACGTTCTGGAGATATCGATCCAGCTATCATGGAATTTATCGCAAAAAAAGAGAATTTAGATATCGCAGGAGTCATGAATGTATTAAACAAAAAATCTGGTGTATTTGGTCTTTCTAAGGATCTTTCCAGTGATTTTAGAGATCTGGAAACAGCGCAAGAAGAAGGAAATACATTCGCTGCTAATGCTAGAAAGGTATTTGTTTATCGCGTTGCTAAATATATAGGCGCTTATGTAGCAGCAATGAATGGAGTAGATGCCATAGCGTTTACTGCTGGTGTGGGAGAAAATGATCATTTAGTCAGAGAAGAAGTTTGCAAATATCTAGGATATTTAGGAATTACTTTAGATCCAGAAGCTAATAAAAAGAGAGGACAAGAGATAAGAATTTCTACTCCAGATTCTAAAGTAGCAGTTTTAATTATTCCTACAAATGAAGAATTGGCTATTGCGAGAGAAACAATGGCACTTGTACAAAAGGAAAAATAGAAGAGAAAACATTTTGACAAAGGTTCGCAACGGCAAGGAATATTCCAACGAAGCCGCGCTTTCGCTCCGTTCCAGACGTAATGGA
>CAJUHN010000373.1 GCA_910585935.1 uncultured Lachnospiraceae bacterium
TAAGGGTACAGAGGGCACAAAGGAAAGCTTTGAAGATGATTCGATACTTGAATTTAGTTATGAAGAGGTTATGATAATAGGAGAGTTGTATTATAAAGTAAAACTTGTATTACATGAAAATGTTCCAAGTAAGATGAAAATAATAGAATTTATCACAAAAGAAGTGAAAGGCATATTATAATAGTATACCGATTATATATGCCTAATTTTTTTATATTATGAAATTCTTTATGCACAGAATGTTGTCCCATAATATAATATATTAACAACTGCAAGGTATGTTTAGATTGAATTTCTTTTTTTGATACTTTAAAATCCCAAAGCGTATCTTCTGTTAAATAATCACCATCTCCAGCAGATATTATTGATGTATATCCTCCTTCAAAAGTAAACCCATCTTTCACAATAGGACCATATTCCTTCCAAAAACACAAACTTCTTTTAATCATTGTTTTAATGTTATCAACTGTTTTAATATCAGGATTAATTTCTTCCACTGGCTTATAACCATCCATCCCCACACGGAAACATACATCATATCCAACCAGTTTACATGCATTAGTAATAGATTCAAAATTTAGTTCATTGATCCTAGAAAGCAATTTGTAAGCATTAAAATGATCTTTTGCAATTTCAGCACCTTGTAAGGATATAAGAAAAGCATTTTCTTTTAAAGTATCCATAAGAAATCTAGTCATATAATCGACCGTAAGACCAACTAAACTAGGGTGAATGTTTTCTTCTTCATTTAGTTTTATCCCATCTTCTAAAACATTTATTGTAAATTCTTTTCGATTAATATATACTCCCCGCGGCTGCTTTATCACATTAATTCTTCCAGTAACTGAATACATATATATTTTCTTCTCCCTAAAATTCAAATTAACATCATTTAAACAGATGTATTATTCCTTGCTTTATCATACGTTACTATCATTTATTTAGATCTCCCATATTTTAGAATCTATTTTTAGAATATCAGAATTTTTATAAAGTGTAAATATAAATTTTTATAAAAATTTTAAAATAAGGTATATTATGATACAGAAAGAAATAAGTTATAATTCTATGTCTAAAAAGTATTTAAAAGATATATATGAACTTTGTTTTGTATTAGACCTAATTTGATAAATATTTCAGACTTGATAATCCCCCACAGCCCCTCTGTAGAACTATTATATTTTATATCATTAAAAAAAATCAATTAAAAATTTTTTCAATATCTTGTCATTTATACTATCCCTATAGTATTATAAAAATATATTAAAAGATAAAAACACATAATAGAGTTTTTTTGGAAATGAAAAAAAGATACTAGAATATTGATTATAAAAGAAATAGATAGAGATATGAGAAAATTTTGTCAGGAGGAATAGGAATGAAAGAGTATACAAAGATTGAAACCATATTTGGACGTGATATGGATGGAACAAAGAAATTAATGGAAGGTAAATTTTGCAATGAAACCATAGAATATCTCAAAGACAATCAGTGGGTATGTACAGAAAAGATTGATGGTATGAATATCGGTATTGTTTGGGATGGACATAAAGTATCCTATCAGGGCAGAACCGAAAGGGCACAGATACCGGAACACCTTATGAATAAATTGATAGAAATGTTTGGTGGAATGGTCAACGAAGAACTTTTTGAACAGAAGTTTGGAGAAATGCAGGTTATTCTTTTTGGCGAGGGTTATGGTGTGAAAATTCAAAATGGTGGAAATTATCGAAAAGATGTTTCTTTTATTCTTTTTGATGTTTATTTGCCAAAACAAGATTTGTGGCTAAAAAGAGATAGTTTAGAAGATATTGCGAAAGCGTTTAATATTGATATTGTACCAATTATTTTAAAAGGGACATTACAGGAAGCAGTTGATTATGTAAAATCAAAGCCGAAATCAACAATTGGTACAGCGAAAATGGAAGGTCTTGTTTGCAAGCCAGCAGTTGATGTGTTGGACAGAATGGGAAAAAGAGTAATTGTTAAAATTAAAGTATGTGATTTTGTAGAAAGTAAGAGTACATTTTGAAATATCATTACAGATAAAGAATAAAATTTTCCATATAGAAAAAAGATTAAAATTTATAATAATTAGATCTATAAGAAACAGAAACATGAAATCATAAAAAATTAAATATATGGAGGAAATAGAGTGGAAAAGGATAGTTATTACTATTATATATTAGGAAACGAATATTTAGAGAAAAAAGAGATAGAAAATGCTATAAAATATTTTTTAATCTCTTTGAAGATAGACAAACATTATAAAACGTATGAGCGGTTGTATGAGTGCTGTAAGTGCATAAATCAGAATGATATAGCCAATTATTTTATTAGATTAGCATATAAAGAAAATAGTAAAAGCGATAAGACTCCCCTATTATATGCTAAGTATTTAATTGAGGAAAACAAATTAAAGAAAGCAAGAAAAGTATTATCAGATATTTTAAAAAGAAATCCTAGTTATAAACAAGCAAAAATTGAGTATGAGAAAATACAAAGTTGAAAGGTTATTAAAAATAAGGATTTCAAAATTTTGCAATCATTTAAATCTGAATAAAACGCAGAAAGACAGAAATGAATAATGGTATGATAATTGTGAACCAGATTATCCTATAAATTTTTGAGATATTGTGAATGAATGGATTATAATCGGACTTGAATAAGCAATTTATGGAAAGGAAAGAAAATAGAGATCATTATGTATGTAAATGTGAATGAGTATCTTTATCATATGTTGAAAAAAGAACTTCTCAGAAAAGAATTATTAATAGAGAAAGATATAAATGAGCTATTAGATTTAAGAGATGAAAAAAATTTTGATGAGAAATGGATGGAAGTATATTCTCAAATAGACTATCAAAAAGATAAAATTAAGAATAAAAAATTAATAGATGATATTAGAAAAGAAGCATTTTAAAAAGCTTATAGTTTATTTGAATCTAGTGATTTAGCAGGATATATATCAGATGATTTTGAATTAATTAGTAAAGGTCTTGAAATTGGATATTACGATAAATGGCTGAATGATTTATTTTCCTGTTACTTATCAAATGTATTTCCCTGTGGAGAGATAAGAATGATAGAAGAAGATTTAACTAGCCAAATAAAAAGATATTACAAAAATAATCATTAATTATGAGTATACTTTCAAGCTTTCTTATATGTGATAAAATAGATTTAAAATGAGGTGTAATATGATTTCAATAGAAATAAAGAGGTATGATTATGTTTGATTTATTATCATTATCAGAAGATGCACAAATTGCAATATTTTTAACCTCATCAAGGAAGTCCCCCGCTTCTAAGCCGCCAAGGCGAAAGCG
>CAJUHN010000374.1 GCA_910585935.1 uncultured Lachnospiraceae bacterium
GAAGACGTCGGCACTTAATGAGCAGTTTCGCAAGAAGCGAAACGGCGAATTTAGTGTCCGTTACGTCTGGAACGGAGCGAAAGCGCGTCTGACTAGGTATATTTCTATCAAGTGCGAACCTCTTGTCACTCCCTTTAAACAGTAACATTTAAAAATCTATTTTGTCCTAGCAATTTCCAAAGCCTGTGCAATATCTCTAATAATATCCTCTACATTTTCAATTCCCACACTAAATCTTATCAAATCTGGCTGTACACCTGCTTCTATCAACTGTTCTTCTGTGAGCTGTCTATGGGTATGGCTGGCAGGATGTAAAACAGAAGTTCTCGCATCTGCCACATGTGTGACAATAGCAGCTAATTTTAAATTATCCATAAAACGAATCGCCACTTCTCTTCCACCCTTTAATCCAAAAGAAACTACCCCACAGCTTCCATTTGGGAAATATTTTTTAGCTAATGGATAATATTTATCTTTCGGTAAGTCAGGATAACTAACCCATGCTACCATTTCATTAGCCTCTAAATATTCTGCCACTTTCTTTGCATTTTCACAATGACGCTGTACCCGTAAATGTAAAGTTTCTAATCCGATATTTAATAAAAAAGCATTTTGAGGAGATTGAATAGAACCTAAATCACGCATTAATTGTGATGTTGCTTTCGTGATATAAGCTGCTTTTCCAAATTTTTGTGCGTAAACAATTCCATGATAAGAAGGATCTGGCTGTGTCAATCCCGGATATTTTTCTTTGTGTGCCATCCAGTCAAAATTTCCACTGTCCACAATACAGCCTCCCACACTTGTCGCATGTCCATCCATATATTTTGTAGTAGAATGAACCACAATATCCGCTCCAAATTTAAATGGTCTGCAATTAATAGGAGTTGCAAATGTGTTATCTACAATAAGAGGCACTCCATGACTATGTGCGATTTTTGCGAACTTTTCAATATCTAATACTTGTATAGAGGGATTAGATATAGTTTCTGCAAATAATAATTTTGTATTAGGCTGAAAGGCTTTTGAAATCTCTTCTTCTGAAGCATCTTGGTCAATAAAAGTAACATCAATCCCTAATTTCTTCATAGTCACTCCAAATAGATTGAATGTTCCTCCATAAATCGCAGATGCACTCACGATATGATCTCCTGCTCCGCAGATATTAAAGGTTGCATAAAAATTAGCAGCCTGTCCAGAAGAAGTGAGCATTCCAGCAACGCCTCCCTCTAATTCTGTTATCTTTTGTGCTACCGCTTCATTCGTAGGATTTTGCAAACGAGTGTAAAAATAACCTGTATCCTCTAAATCAAAAAGCTTTCCCATCTGTTCACTGGTATCATATTTAAAAGTAGTGCTTTGATAAATAGGAAGCACTCTAGGTTCTCCTTTTTTCGGTTTCCATCCACCTTGTACACAAATAGTTTCTGGTTTAAAATTTTGATCCATTTTTCATTTTCTCCTTATCACATCCATTATTTTTCCTAATTTTAACACAATTTATTTTAAGATACAATGATATTTTGAATACCTTTCCATGTTTTTAAGTCAGCAGATACTTGTTCTAAATTTCCCGCAAATGCGATTGCCATTTTTTCTGGTTTAAAATACCTTTCCAAACAATCAAAAATATCTTCTCTTTTCACCTGATTGATTTGATGTAAAGTTTCTTCTAAAGGAACAGCTTTTCCAAATTGCATCAGTTCTCTGGCATTACTGCTCATATGCCCTTTTGTGCTTTCTGCGTGTATGATCAAATCTGTTTTTATCTGTTCTTTTGCCCACAACATTTCTTCTTTTGTAGGACCTTCTTTCTTCAATTTCAAAATCTCTTTTTGTATCACTTCTATCGTTTCTTCTAAACGATTTGCATTTAATCCTGCATAGATATGAAATAACCCTGTATGGAAAAAGCTGCTTCCATAAGAATATATCGCATATGCTATCCCCATTTCTTCCCGTACTTTTAAAAATAATCTAGAATTTGCCCCTCCCCCTAAAATAGCATTTAAAATAGAAAAAGCATATCTCTCTTCTGAAACACTAGAGATAGAATCATAGGCAATATTGAGATGTAATTGTTCGATATCTTTATCTTGTGTATAAAGACAAGGTGTAAATATCGGAATAGAAGCATTATGCTCTTTTCCTTTTGCTTTCCATGTTCCAAATGCCTCTTCTAATTCTTTTTTTATCTCTGTCACATCGAAATTTCCTGCTAAAGAAAGAATCATATTTTCTGCTGTATAATAATCGTGATGAAATTTTTTTAAATCTTTTCCAGTGAAGTTTTCAATTACTTCTTTCTCTCCTGAAATAAGATATCCCAATGGATGTTCTTTCCAGATACACTTTTGTAACATTTCATGTACCACATCTTCTGCCGAATCGTTATACATATCAATTTCTTCTTTTACAATATCCTTTTCATTTTCCAAATCCTCTTGTTTAAACAAAGAATTTTTCAACATATCCGCGAGCAGCCATATTGTTTTTGAAAGATTTTCTTTTAATACCCAGCCATAAAAGGAAGTACATTCCTTGCTCGTATAGGCATCTAAATTACCTCCTATCTCCGCTGTCATATCTGCTATCTGTTTCGCACTATAATGACTTGTTCCTTTAAAAATCATATGTTCTATCATATGCGCTATTCCATTATTTTCTTTGTTTTCGTCTACTGAACCCACTTTTACCCATACTCCAAAAGCAGCCGAATGGATGCCAGAAATAGGCTCTAAAATTACGTTCATTCCATTACTCAGTTGATACTGTTCTATTTTCATACTATTTTCTCCATCCCTGAATTCATATTCCATTCTATAGTAACATACAAAAACTTCCTTTACAAGTACTATAGCTATCCTATGATTTACTCTTATTAGGAACACGAAAATAAAAAGTTTTTGACGAAAACACCAAAAAATCACCCAAAAATACATTTTCCAATCCAGAAAATTTTTCGGAGTATGAGCACACTCGAATTATTATCACCCCGAAATAATACAGAATAATAGTTATCCGCTATAAAATGTTCAAAGAAATGTTCAAAGATTTCTGTTCGTTATTCAGTATCAAGTGATCTATACACTTAAATTTCATAGCTTATCATAAATATTCACTTTTCAAAAAGTAGAACAGCCAGCCAATTAGCGGAGGTAAAAAAGTATTCCAAAAGAAGCCCCTTGGAAGACGTCGGCACTTAGCAAACAGACCGTAAAGGTCTGTGAGCTTAGTACCGCTACGTCTGGAACGGAGCGAAAGCGCGGCTTCGTTGGAA
>CAJUHN010000375.1 GCA_910585935.1 uncultured Lachnospiraceae bacterium
GTACCGACGTCTTCCAAGGGGCTTCTTTTGGAATAGGTACGTCCCTGCGCTAGGCTGTGATAGAAAGAAAGATTTTTCTAGAAGAGTTAAAAAAGTTGCATTTGTATAGAAGATTTGCTAATCCTTTTAGATAAAAAAGTTGACAGATATATTTTTTGTAAAGAATGACAGAAAATAAATTATTTTTATGAATATAGAAGAACAAAAAAGAGCAACTTAAATAAAAAAGGAAATAGAAAAAAGGAGAAGCAATATGGAGAGCAAGGAAGGAAAAAAGATATTTCGTGGGGTGGCGATTGGAAGAATTCGTATTTTTAAAAAGACACAAAATCAGGTAGAACGTCGAAAGGTGGAAAATATACAGAAAGAATTAGCACGTTATGAATCGGCGAAGCAAAAGGCGATAGATCAGCTTCAAACGCTTTATAAAAAGGCGTTAAAAGAGGTTGGAGAGATTAATGCTCAGATATTTGAAGTACATTCTATGATGCTGGAAGATGGAGATTATAATGATTCAATTCATAATTTGATTTCTACACAAGGGGTAAATGCGGAATATGCAGTAGCAACTACAGGAGATAATTTTTCAGAGATGTTTGCTAATATGGATGATGAATATTTCAAGGCACGTTCTATTGATATCAAGGATATTTCTGAGCGAGTGATTGCGATATTAAATGGAAGTGATATTTCTTCTGATATTGGAGAAGAACCAGTGATTATTGCAGCGGAAGATTTAGCACCGAGTGAAACTGTACAGATGGATAAGGAAAAATTATTGGGGTTTATTACACATTTAGGGTCTGCTAATTCACATACAGCGATTCTTGCGCGGACGATGGGAATACCAGCATTGATTGGAATAGAGATTAAGAGTGATTGGGATGGAAAGATGGCGGTGATTGACGGGTATGAAGGAAAACTTGTGATAGAGCCAGATGAGGAAATACTGATAAAATATGAAGAACAGCGTAAAAAGGATGAGGAACAAAAGAAACTTCTTTTGAATTTAAAAGGAAAAGAAAATGTGACGTTAAGTGGGAAGAAAATTAATCTTTATGCTAATATCGGAGATGTTTCTGATTTGGCTGCTGTACTTCAAAATGATGCTGGAGGAATTGGGCTTTTTCGGAGTGAATTTTTATATTTAGAAAAAAAGACTTTTCCGACAGAGGAAGAGCAGTTTCTTGTTTATCGTCAAGTAGCAGAAAGAATGGCAGGGAAAAAGGTGATTATTCGGACATTAGATATTGGAGCAGATAAGCAAGTAGATTATTTTCATTTGGACAAAGAGGATAATCCAGCTATGGGCTATCGAGCGATTCGTATCTGTTTGACACAGCCAGAAATATTTAAGACACAGCTTAGGGCATTATTTCGTGCTAGTAATTATGGAAATATTGCTGTGATGTATCCTATGATTATTTCTTTAGAAGAAGTGAGGGAAATTAAAAAGATAGTAAAAGAGGTAAAACAAGAGCTGGATAAAATGGGATTTCCATATGGAGAAGTAGAGCAGGGAATTATGATTGAAACTCCAGCGGCAGCGATTATGAGTGATGTATTGGCAAAAGAAGTAGATTTTTTTAGTATTGGAACAAATGATCTGACTCAATATACATTAGCGATTGACAGGCAAAATTCTAAACTGGATCATTTTTATAATCCACATCATGAGGCGGTGATGCGTTTGATTGAATTTGTGGTAAAAAATGCACATGAAGCGGGTATTTGGGCAGGAGTCTGTGGAGAATTAGGAGCGGATATAGAATTGACAGAGAGATTTCTTGAGATGGGATTGGATGAATTATCAGTATCTCCAAAGTGTATCCTTCCAGTGAGGAAAGCGATTCGCGAAATAAAATAATAGATAGATTTTGGTAAAGAAAGAATAAGGGGGATTATATGAATATCGGAATTGTAGGAACAGGAATGATTGCAAAGGAATTATTGTCGGTATTAGCGGATAGGAAAGATATTTTATGTACAGCATTATGTGGAACAGAGCGGAGTGTTAAAGTGGTAGAGGAGTTGTGTGAGAAGTATGAAATTTCTAAGGGTATGACAGATTATGAAGAATTTTTACAGGAACAAATAGATGCTGTATATTTAGCAATACCAAATCACTTACATTTTTCTTTTTGCAAAAAGGCGTTAGAATCAGGAAAAAATGTAATAGTAGAAAAGCCTCTTGCAGCGAGTGAAATAGAAAGTGAGGAGTTAGCAAAACTTGCCAAGGAAAGGCAGTTGTTTCTTTATGAAGCTATTACGACTAGATATCTGGAAAGTTATAAAAAGGTGAAAGAATTACTTCCAAAAATCGGGCGAATCCGGCTTGTAAATTGTAATTTCAGTCAATATTCCAGTCGTTATGACCGTTTTCTCACAGGAGAGAAAATACCTGTTTTTGATGCCAAACAGGCAGGAGGCGCATTAATGGATTTGGGGGTATATAATTTACACTATGTTATGGGACTATTTGGAGAGCCAGAAGATTCTGTCTATTATGCAGATATGGAAAATGGTGTGGATACTAGCGGAATGGCAGTATTGACTTATTCTGATTTTCATGCGGTGTGTATAGCAGCAAAGAATAGTAAAGCGCCTTTTTCTTATTGCATACAAGGAACAAAGGGGTATATTTCTCAACAGACTCCAGCAAATTCTTGTGGAGCAGTGAAATTATATCTAAATGATGGGACAGAGGAAGTGTATGATTTCAATGAAGGCAAACATCGAATGTGCGCAGAATTTGAAACATTTGAAAGACAGATATACGAAAAGGATTATGTTTCCTGTTATCAGATATTAGAGGAAAGCCTTGCTGTGAGCCGAGTGATGACAAAACTTAGATGGAGTGCAGGGATTCAGTGGGAATGGGAATGAAAAAATGTTTCTATGGTTTTAAGTATATGCGGGAATATATATAGAAGGAGTTAAACCACTACCGACTAAGGTCAGTAGGTTCAATATTAAAGTTTCCTTTCTAAAAGATATGTTTCTTTTTTCTGTATTTGAAGTTATTAAGTTGATATTAGAAGAAAGAGAGTTAAAAAGAGAATTATGTTCCTATTTAAAAACAGGATTTATGTAAATAGAATTAGAAGATAATGTTTCACAAGAAATGATAGAAAAGTATGAAGAATATTTGAAATATTTGCAAACTTCTGTTTAATATGGGATAAAAATAATGTAGGTAGTTGTGAAAGTCGAGAGGGACGCTCCGGCAAGGAAGTATTCCAACGAAGCCGCGCTTTCGCTCCGTTCCAG
>CAJUHN010000376.1 GCA_910585935.1 uncultured Lachnospiraceae bacterium
TTTTTATTTTAGAATATTCTATTTTATATATCATATTAGATAAGATAGAATAAAGTACAAATTTATTATATGTATCTATAATGTTATGAAAGAACGCCAATTAATTCTAAATTTTCAGTAATTTCTTCTATATTTGTTGCATTCCAAAATAATGCTTCAAATACTCCAAATATTCCCTTTTCATATTCTATTTTTCCTTCTTGAATTAATTTTTTGATTTCCTGATAAGCATATGCATATTTTACAAGAGCCGTTTCTTTATCATCGGCTAACATTTCGCGTCCGAATATAAAGTCTACTATATATCCTGTGTTATAATCATTGAATACTTCTTTCAATGTATCTGTTCCTACAAATAAACATGTTTATGTATAGCAAACGGATAGAATCGGCGGATTCTATTGCCAGCATAGATAAAATAATCAAAAACAAACTTTCCATAGTTGGAACAGGAAATCCTAAAAAATATATTTGAAAATATTGAAATAGTCTACCAATTATGTTCTTTTCGTTGTATAATAGATTTGCCGTATGAGGTCACTCCTTTGTTTATTTATTGTGGTAAATTTATTATACATTGAAAGTGGCTTGTGCGGCATCTTTTATTTCAAAAAAGTTGTAAAGTGGTGTAAATAAAATAATGGTAAAATATTCAAGTAACATTATATATTTTAAAAATAAAAAAAGTCCTAAATTAAATAGGACAAGAATAAGGCAGCTACAAGGCAAGTGTTACCGCACCTACCTTGTTAGTGACTGGTGAAAGGGTTCAAGCTTTCGCCAGTCAGCAATAGATTACTCTAAACCACCCATATTTAATCATAATCTGATTATTTGTGATAGTCAAGCATTTTTTTTGCTTGTGCAATATAAAGTAGTTTAGAGAAAAGTGTAACCTATCCATAAAAGTTACACTTTAATGGTTCTCTACTAAACATACCTATATGGTATTTCCCCCGCAAGAAAAATGGAGAGTATTATTTTCCTTGAGTCTTACTTTAAGACTTAATTCTCTTTATAATTGCAATACAGCAATTATAAGAATCATCTATATCATATTAAGAAGACGTGTCTAATCCCAATAGGCATGTCTTTTTGATTTTTAGAATTTAAAAATAGTTATATTGAGAGTATTTTTTATGTATAATACATAAAAGTCCTTATACCTTTGAAATACTTAACAAATTCTATATTAATATTTTTTAGAAATATTCATTATTCTACGTAAAGTGTAGGTACTACTGGTGATAAAAAACTATCTTTTTTCTTAATTACTTCTCCTTTTTGAATAAAATAATTAACAAATTCATTTGGTGAATTTTCTGATTCATCATCATATATCTGTATTATTCCATAAGAATTTTTTGCTATTTCACCTATCATTTGCACTAATTCCAAGAGTTTTTCTACTATTGGAGTATATCTATTTTGAAATAAAGTAATAGACAGACAAGGTGTATTATTATAAATGTTTAAGTTAATTACTTTTGGCTCTAAGTTTAATATTTCTATTTTATCGTTTACTTTTTTTAAAATATCTTCTCTTTCTGTTATAGATAATTTTGATATTATTACCCATCCATGTAATTGAAACATACTCTTCTCCTTTTCTAAATTTTAGTTATAAATCCATTCCTTTTGTTTTTCCATTTTTCCTCTCGCAATCCTATATACTTGAAAACTATTCTCTATTTTTTCAAAATCTTCATCCTTTACAAAAAGCGTTCCATAAGAACCACTTGCTATTTTACAGATATATTTGGTTAAGTTCATGATTGTTTCTACTTCTCCCATATCTATTTCTGAACATATATGAATAGTTAGACATAGGTTTGCATTATAAAAATCTAGACCTATGTGATAATCGCAATAAAATTCCATGCTATTTATATAATGATTAATTTTATTTTTGACTTCGTTTATAGGGTTACTTTCCTTGTCATCTGACTCCCAAATGTTAATCCATTCATGTATTTCTAGCACAATATCTCTCCAAACTAATTTAATGGTTTTGTATCAATAATGGCTCATATACCATACCGTTTACTATATTCTAATATTTTATCTATTACAGATTGATTTGGTTGACCTTCAAACTGAAAATAAGGTATTTTATTATTTGCTATTGCTGCCTCAAATGTTGCTTTCATTTGAGCTTTTACAGCGGGATTTGCCGAAGATAATGCAGGTTTTGCTTGAGCAATATACTGGCTAGAAATAGCATCAAATTCTCGTCCGTCTGGATCAAATTCAAATTTAACTCTTGAATCTCCTCCAATACGCTGTGCTAATTTATCTGCACTTGGATCTGGACTAGAAACCTTAATTAGTTTTCCAGAATATTTACTTTTAATTTCACCATAATTATAATCCTTCCTGTAAACAGCATTCTCCCCATATCTTTTCTTGAAATTTTCTTCCCATTCGTCACCTGTCCTTGGAATTTCTGCTTCCCAATCTTCTTTATAATTGGACTTATTTTCCAATTCTCCATTATCTATCTCTTTATTTTTTTGTTTGACGTTTGTTTCAGAATTTTTACTCCCCTTATTATTTTTACTATCCTTACTATCTTTATCTTTAACTAAACCAGCATTATCACTAGCTATTTGTACATATCCCATACTTAATAAATCTAAACACATGCCTGCAGTAGTATAATTCTCCTGATTTCCGCCAAACATGTGGTCTAATAACCAGTTTTGTCCACTTCCTATACTGGTTATCTCATTCAAATAACGTATTCCTTGAAAACCCATTAAACCATATCCAAATCCAGCAAATATCTTTGGAATTGTAATAGCTGTAAACTTAGTAACTCCTCCGAATAACATACTTGCTTGTATTCCAAATGCTTGTCCTACAATTGGTGCTGCTGTCCATAATCCATAAATAGTAGCTCCTGCTACTGCTCCCGTGATACCACCAGTTACTAAATCTCCTAAAAACTGTGTCCAACTTCTTGCCTGACCACTTTTTGCATCTGTAATTGCTGCAGAAACAGTTACGATTCCTGTCCCTATTGCTGCTCCTGCTAACATGATTGCTCCTAACGCTGCGCCTCCTGTAGCGACTACTGCTATAGCACAGGCGGCTAATGCCGCTGTAGCTATAATTCCTGTAATTAGATTACCCCACCAAGAACCTTCTTCTTTTTCTACCTCTTTTTCTACTGGTGCATCATCAATTATATCAAAAGTTTCAAAGGAAGTCATGTTAAAATAGGTTTTT
>CAJUHN010000377.1 GCA_910585935.1 uncultured Lachnospiraceae bacterium
CTTTGGGCATAGATAAGGAGCTGGTCTTTGAACGGGTATTTGTAGAGCCTTGATGTTGTGTTCAAATATTTCTTCCAGCTTTCTTCATTTCTCGTTACCCTCTTTGATGTTTCTTCGGAGAGTGCGGAAATTACGTCATATTTTCTCATGGCAATCCTCCATTTCCTGTTTATTGTTTTTGGACAATAAAAAAGGCGGCTATGGTTCGTTCATAAGCCATTGCCACCAGTGACGGTAAACTTTATTCAATTTCTGTCTGCTCCTTTCCTCGGATTTTTCATATAAGAAAAGCACCTAAGATTTCTCCTAAGTGCTACTTTAAATATAATATTTATTATAAAATAACTTTCATTTGTAATATTAGTCATCATCTTCTAATCTTACTTTATCAATACCCGCTAAAAAAGCATTTATTCTTTCAAATTTTCTATAAGTATAGTAGCGTATATCAATCGCATCTTCCCTTACAAGGCTATCAATAAGTAGCGGATAAGACACAACTTCATTACCTGAAGATGTGCAAGTAACTTGTCGAAATGTGCTATCCTTTAATTTATCGTCTTCATCAAAATATAATCGTAAACTATTTAATTGAAATCCCATCTCATTCTTTAAATATAACCTTGCATCCTCTTTTTCTAAATCTATCAATTTATCCAGATTAAAATAGTCGCTTCCCAACTTGGCTGAAATCACATCCGACATATCTTTCTTCAACGATTCTTTTTGAATTGCTACTTCTACACGCTTCTTAAATTCTTCCAAATCAATACAAGGCTCTACATTATAATATGATGCATAAAGAAGAATATGTTTGGGTTTTCTTATGTAAAACTTTGGTATTGTACGATCAATTTTTTGAAGAAGTTGCAAATATGTTTCAAGCACTAAATCCTCAATATCCCATTCATCAGATAAAAGTACATAATATTGAAATGTATTGAATAAGTCTACATAGCACCATAGCATATTACCTTGGCTAAAAAGAATTAGATTATGATACAATTCCATTTTTGTATCTAACTCAATATATTTATCCATTGGATTTAATGTCACAAATGGTATAACTGGAAACCTAAACAAAACATTTTCCACTTTTTCACCATTTTTTTGTACCTCTACTCCCTTGCTCAACAGACTAAAATCTATACCTTTTTCCAATGCGAAATTAAAGGCTATTTTACAAATTCCATTTTTGAACGAAATATTTTCAATCGGAAAATCATATGCTAATATTTCAAAGTTCAATTTAGCAATATTACATTTCAATTTCTTGCTTATTTGGGGACAAGCAACTACTTTTCCGTTTTTAATAATAACATCGTAAACATTATTTTCATATATTGCCTTTCCAGTACAAGTTGGCTGTGATTTTTTATTATTTGTTTTCGTAAAGTTATCAATTTGAGTAATTATAGGGTTAAAAGTTCTTGTAAAAGGTACATCTATTTTTTTACTAATGACACAGTTATTACACTCATCACAGCATATATCCTCTGATTCATACAATCCACCAAGTGCGTTTTGTATAATATGTTCTCTACTTCTCTTAATAATAGGCTTTCCACAATAAACACAATTATCTCTTTTTGCCATTGCAACTCCTTTGTAAATATTAAATCCAAATATCTCTGTTACAAATTATCAAAACATCATTATTGCTTAATATATAAATCATATACCATTACATTAATCGTCAATGTATCTTTTGAATCAGACTCCTTAGAAAAAATACCTTGCCACTGATTATGTTCAAGTCGAATGATATTTTTACACCTATTTGATGCGTTCAAAGCCTGATCTATGTTATCAAGCAGCGATTCAAAATCTTTATTTTCCTTATTAAAAATTATAAGTGATGTTTTTGTTTCTCTCCAAGTTGTATAACTGCATAACTGGTCTATTGCTTCAACAAATTTTTTACTGCCATGCCAAATTTTACATTCAGCTACATATGCCGCCTTATTATCAAATGGAATATAGATGTCAGTTTTTCCAACCTTATTAAAAGTTTCCCCTGAAGCTGTACCCTGATAATGTGTGTTCAAGTTTGATAAAATAATATCTCGCAATTCTTCCTCTAACAACTTACTAAAAGTGCGAGCAGTCTTTTCCATAGATACACACGCTAATGAAATAATACTCTTTATATTCACATAATGCGCATCTGAAATCTCATAATTTTTTTCAGGCTCTTTTCTATTTGGAAAAGATACTTCTTTTTTCTTCTTTGCCTTTTTTAGAACAATAGGTTTTGTATTAGGAGCATTAGCATTTATTTTTAATGGAAGCTCTAACCTCTCCCTCATTTGTAAATAATCATTTGCCTTTTGCAATCTTGCTTCCAAATACTTTTCTATAATATTTTGCAAGCCATTATTATAATTCCGCACTTCTTTATTTATCGTTTCTATTGTCTTAAAATATGTATCTATTTCCCGCTGAAACCCTTTTTGAACAATCTCATTACTATTCTCGCTTCTTTGCAATTCACTCTTTGCATACTCCAGAGAAAATATAATTTTCCCATAATCATCATCAGTTGGTGCTATTACCCTGTCAACCGGAAAACTTTGCATATAAAAAGTTGACGGTCTTAAATCCAATAAATCTTTATCGCCATCAAAAGGAATTGTAAAAGTAATTTTATAGCCATCTATCATATGATACTGAGAACCAAATTCACTATATCCAGGGCGATAAAACTGATTATATCTTTGTATTTTTGTTTCGGTAAGCTCTTTCGTTATGTTTTCCGTAAATATCTGGATTTCTTCAATTTGATACTTTGCAACATAATACTCTGCCAAGTCCCCCAAATCGGTATTACATATTTCTGCATTTGTCAATTTATTTATTTCATTTCTAATATTATCAGATATAGCCCTAAAACTTGATGTAGTTTCCCCTTTTTCGAATAAATTCATCTTTTACAATCTCCCTTATATCTACATAAAAACACAACCTTTTCTAATTATATCCTCTATCCACATAAATCTCAACCACTTCTAAATAGACTGTAAAACATTTTTAAATGCTTTACAGTCTATTTTCAGCAGACTATATTAAATTTTTATCATTCATAGAAACCATGTTCCTCAATGCCCTTTTCTAAAATGGTATGTATCAGTTCCTCCAGCTCCACACCGTTTATCTCACTGACCACGATCAGCTTTGCAAGGGTATCCTTCTGTACGGATATGGCATACTGT
>CAJUHN010000378.1 GCA_910585935.1 uncultured Lachnospiraceae bacterium
CCGTTACGTCTGGAACGGAGCGAAAGCGCGGCTTCGTTGGAATACTTCCTTGCCGCAGCGTCCCCCTTTGTTCCTCTATCCTCTATTTACTTCCCAAATACCTATATCCTAGAGTCTATCATACGAATATAACAATAAAAATAGGAAATTTTTTTCTTGATATTGACATACTACAGAAACACTTTTATAATAAAACAAACTACTCCCCTTTACACTCATTTAGTACAAATACATCTTTGACATAACTTTTTGTAAAGGAATTTTTATCAAGCTCAAAAGAAAGGAAATTAAAATGAAAAAATTATATTGTATTCTATTAATATCTGCCTTCTGCCTTGTTGGATGTGGAAATCCTGATTCTTCTGATCCCTCAACTTCAGCTACAGAAAGCGACACATCTATAGAAAGCTCTACTTCAGAAACTCAAACAACTATAACCTCGTCCTCTTCTGGCTTTTCTTTTACAGCGCCAAATGGAACAGAAATTTCTATGCATCAAGAAGCCTCTGGTGTGCTTTCTAAATTAGGAGAGCCGAAATCTTACTTAGAAGCTCCTAGCTGTGCCTTTCAAGATGGAATAGACAAAATTTATAGTTATCAAAGTTTTACTCTGACCTCTTATGAAAAAGATGGAAAAGATTTTATCTATGATGTTTATTTTAATGATGATACTGTTACAACAAAAGAAGGCATTTATATTGGCTGTACGATAGACAAAGTGAAAGAAACTTATGGTGAGGATTACAAAGAAGAATCTGGCATGTATACTTATACAAAAGAAGGAACACGTTTAATGTTTTTAACACAGGAAAATATTGTTACCAGTATTGAATATAGTGGTCTGACAGAATAATCTGATTTTTAGAAACATATTCCAAAAATGCGGTAAAACAGTAATGAAAACTAACTGTTTTACCGCATTTTTAAATATCTCATTCCTTTCCATTTATATAAGGGATAAGACCTCCTGCTGAGATTAATTTTTGCATGAATTCTGGAAACGCTTGTCCTTTAAATTCTGTCTTTTTGGTTTTATTATAAATCATACCACTGTCAAAATCAATTTCCACTTCATCACCTGCTTCTATCCCTTCCGCCGCTTCTTTACATTCAATAATGGGAAGACCTATATTAATCGCATTTCGATAGAATATTCTGGCAAAAGTTTTTGCTATGACACAGCTCACTCCTGCTTCTTTTATCGCGATTGGCGCATGTTCTCTAGAAGATCCGCAGCCAAAATTTTTTTCTGCAACAATAATATCCCCTTTTTTTACTTTATTTACAAATTCTTTATCAATATCCTCCATACAGTGTTTTGCTAATTCTTTGGGATCAGAAGAATTTAGATACCTCGCTGGAATAATAACATCTGTATCCACATTATCTCCATATTTAAAAACACTTCCACTCACCTTCATTTTATTTTCCTCCTGCATTTTTTTATTCTAACTCACAAGGACATGAAATCTTTCCTGTCACTGCGCTTGCTGCTGCCACTGCTGGACTCGCAAGATAGATTTCAGAATCTATATGTCCCATTCTTCCCACGAAATTTCTATTTGTGGTAGATATACATTTTTCTTTTGCTGCTAAAATTCCCATATATCCGCCCAAACAAGGTCCACAAGTCGGTGTGCTGACCACTGCTCCTGCTTCGATAAATATTTTTAATAATCCCTCTTCCATAGCCTGTAAATAAATCTTTTGGGTTGCAGGAATGATAATCGTGCGAACTCCTTTTTTCACTTTTCTGCCCTTTAATACCTCTGCTGCTGCTCTCAAATCCTCTATTCTGCCATTAGTACAAGAACCTATCACTACTTGATCGATAAAAATTTCTCCCACTTCATCAATTGGATGTGTGTTTTCTGGAAGATGTGGAAATGCTACGGTAGGTTTCAGAGTACTTAAATCAATCGTGATAGTTCTTTCATATTCTGCATCTTCATCTGCTTCATATACCTTATATTCCCTTATGGAATGTTCCTTTAAATAAGCCTTTGTTTTTTCGTCTACAGGAAAGATTCCATTCTTTCCACCTGCTTCTATTGCCATATTTGCAATCGTGAATCTATCATCCATAGATAAATTTGCAATTCCATCTCCTGTAAATTCCATGGATTGATAAAGAGCACCATCTACCCCTATCATTCCTATAATATGTAAAATAATGTCTTTTCCGCTCACCCATTTTGCAGGCTTTCCTGTTAAAATAAATCGAATTGCTGAAGGCACTTTAAACCAAGCTTTTCCTGTCGCCATACCTGCAGCCATATCTGTACTCCCCACTCCAGTAGAAAATGCTCCTAATGCCCCATAAGTACAAGTGTGAGAATCCGCGCCGATGACAACATCTCCTGCCACTACTAAACCTTTTTCTGGGAGCAGCGCATGTTCAATTCCCATTTCACCTACTTCAAAATAATTTGTGATATCATTTTCCTTCGCAAATTCTCTGACACATTGACAATGTTCTGCTGATTTAATATCTTTATTTGGCACAAAATGATCTGGCACTAATGCAATTTTATCTTTGTCAAAAACTCCTTTTTTCTTCATCTTTTCCATTTCATGGATAGCTACAGGAGATGTAATATCATTTCCTAATACTAGATCTAAATTTGCCTCTAATAATTGCCCTGCTTCTACCTTTTCTAATCCTGCATGTGCAGCTAAAATCTTTTGGGTCATTGTCATTCCCATAATATTTCCTCCTTTAGAACTTAAACTCATTTTCTCTCTTTGCTATTCTAACATATTTCATTAGATAAAAACAATACAATATGAAATATATTTATAATGAAACTTATCCACACTTTCCAATATTTGTGTTATATAAAATTCTATCACTTCCTAAATAATATAAAAAAACTAGAGGATTAATAAAAGCAGAAAAAAATAGAAATGTAAATCATAAGCTCACATAAAAATCGAATAACTTTTGCATTCAAAAATAATATTTTATTTTTTGTTTATAAAATTACCAAAAAAATAATAACCATAGACTTTATAGAACATTAATGATTTACTATTAATATCCGATATAAATAATAATTATGCCACTTTACAATAAAAAAAGTAAATATTATAATGTAACTTACATCTTATTTACGTTCAAAAATTAGGTAATTGCAAAAGGGGACGCTGCGGCAAGGAAGTATTCCAGCGAAGCCGCGCTTTCGCTCCGTTCCAGACGTAATGG
>CAJUHN010000379.1 GCA_910585935.1 uncultured Lachnospiraceae bacterium
CGTTACGTCTGGAACGGAGCGAAAGCGCGGCTTCGTTGGAATAGGTGCGTTCCTGTGCGAACCTTTGGTCAAAACATCTCCCTTTCACTCTATCTACTATTCTGCAAAAATATTATGAAATTAATCAATAGTATAACAAGTTTCAACTATAATATAAGGGATAAGATCAATTTTTTCTTCTTTATTATCATTGTTTATAATAGCATATATACTATATAAACCATCTTTTTTTATATCATAAGATATAGTATTTCCATTATAATTCCATGTTTTCTGAGTATTATCATTATAGGAATAAATTCCTATCGTAATATTTCCATTCTCATCTTCTATAGGAATAGAATTTATAATAATGCGAGAATGATTTGTTAATTCTATTCCTGTATCAGAACTTTTATATACCAAATCATCTATTTCTATATCCCCTATTTTCATAATAGATTTATCAGATATATGATAAATAGAATTTATACTATCTAAATTTAAACTCAAAAGAGCAATAGAAACAGCAAATAATACAATATTCATATCTCATACCTCCCATTCATATACATTAACACGCCTAATTACATCAATTATACTCTATCTACATAATATCTTTCTAACACCATCATAAAAAACAATCTTCTAACTGCGTAAGTCAAATATTAAGCCTGTTCTTGAATATGTATTTGAAAAGAACGATAGTCCCCTTGTAAAACTGGAAGCAAATATCCTATATTCATCAATACTTCCCCACTATATACCTCTTTTTCCACCTTATAATTTTTCCTTGGATCTAGCCCTTTCCATCGTATTCTAACATAAAGCAAATTCGTCTGCGGATGAATCTGTACATAAGAAAGTAATGCCTCTGTTTTATCCTCTTTCACAAATTCCCATGCAACATAAAAAACATTTTCCTCCATCGCATTACTCAATCGATAATACTCTCCTTGTGCGATTAAATCTGCATATGATTTAAAAGTTTCTATCTGTTCTTTTACAATCCCTTTTTCTTCTTCTGTCATTTTGCTAATATCTAGCTCATACCCAAAAGTACCTGCCATCGCTACCACTCCCCTTGTAGGCAGCGGAGTGATTCTGCCATTTTGGTGATTTGGACATGCAGAAACATGTGCTCCCATCGTATTCACAGGATACCCAAAAGATGTTCCATATTGAATCTTTAACCGATCAATCGCATCTGTATTATCACTGCACCAAATCTGAGGTGTATAATAGAGCATACCAGCATCAAATCTTCCACCACCTCCAGAACATCCCTCTAATAAAATATCTGGAAACTCTGTAATAATTCTCTCTAAAAGTTCATAGAGTCCGAGTACATATCGATGATATACTTCTCCCTGCCTTTCTGGAGGAAGCGTTCTAGAATATACATTTGCTAAATGCCGATTCATATCCCATTTCACATATTCAATATTAGCACTTTTTAAAATGGCATAAATTCTTTCATATAAATAATCAATCACTTCTTTTCTCGACATATCTAATACAAATTGATAGCGACTTCGATTTCCCATTCTGCTAGGTGTCTTTAAACACCAATCTGGATGCGCCCGATATAAATCGCTGTCTTCATTTACCATTTCTGGCTCAAACCAGATGCCAAATTTCATTCCTAAATGATTGATACTCTCACATAATTTTGACAGACCACACTTTATTTTTTCTGTATTCACAATCCAATCTCCTAGTCCTGTCAAATCATCATTTCGTTTTCCAAACCATCCATCGTCCATCACAAAAAGTTCCACTCCTAATTTAGAAGCTTCTTTTGCTATCCCTATCAATTTCTCATCATCAAAATCAAAATAGGTGGCTTCCCAATTATTAATCAAAATAGGACGGCGAATATCTCTATACTTTCCGCGGATTAAATGTTTTCGATATAAATGATGATAACAAGAAGAAAGCTTATGAAATCCCTCACTGCTATAAATACCAATTACTTCTGGAGTCTGAAAACTCTCTCCCTTTTTTAAACTAAAAGAGAAATTTTCATCTGCAATTCCCATCACAAAGCGCACCTGTTCAGATTGATCTAATTCCACCTCTGCCAAAAAATTTCCACTATAGACAAAAGAAAATCCATAACAAGCTCCATAATCCTCTCCTGTATCATGATTGCAAAGAATTACCATAGGATTATAATGATGGCTAGAACACCCTCTCACACTTCCTACCGAAATCTTTCCATGACGCAAAGGTGTTCTTTCTAATTGACGTTCCATAGCATGTCTTCCATAAAAAGTGATGATATCCATTTTGTCTGGACAAGAATAATCCATACACATTGTAAGTGCTCTTTCTAATGTCAAAGACTGCTCAGAAGTGTTGATAAGCTTTGTACTTCTTATAATAGCATCATACTTTTCAAATACCGAATAGCTCAGATCCACTTGTAATCCATTCACCTTATCTTCCAAAGTGATCACTAAAGTTTCCACTTCTGTTTCTTCTCCATAAGTAGCTGGAAGACCTTTTAACTTCTCTTTCCCCTTATAAATTCTATGGGATTGATAACGAAGGTCTGTTTCCATACTTCCATCTACATTCTTCACCATAAGCGCACTCGTTCGATAATCTCCATTTCCAAACGTACTATATTCCTGTGGAAGAACATCTAGAGAAAAATTGCGATCCATTCCAGCTTCATAAGGATTTCCTGAAAAAGCACGTCCCACTTCCCTTAAAAGATAAGATAAGTCCATTTCTTCCACCCTTTTTCCATAATAAAGGTGAAAAAGATATCCGAACTTTCCTATCTGCATCTGATAGCTAGAAGAATCCGTCCGTAGAATAAATTGTCTTGTAGATTCATTAAAATAAATTGCCATAATCTCCCGTATAATTCCTTTCTATAATTTATATTTTTAGTTTATCATAAAAAAAATAAAAAGACAAATATTTCTACTTTTTACATTTCTTCCCACAACCACAACAGTTTCCACCACAATATTCTCCATTTTTTATCTGTTTATATCTCTTATATAAAACAAATCCACAATAACTAACTAATACTACTAATATAATTAAATCCATTTCTTTTTTTATTCCTTTCTATATCATAGTCCTGTTTATGATTTGTTAATATTATTTTTTCACATTGTACCTAAATTTCCGCTAGGAGCAAGAAATGTTCCAACGAAGCCGCGCTCTCGCTCCGTTCCAGACGTAGCGGACA
>CAJUHN010000380.1 GCA_910585935.1 uncultured Lachnospiraceae bacterium
TTTTTATGACAGTGCTTGAATTTGTTGCGCCTGATATTGCGTCTACATCTATTTTTCTGTTCATCAACTATCATCATAATTGATTTCTATTTTTGCCATAATTCCAAAATGCATATTAGGGCACATAAAGTGCGCACGTTCTGTATACACATAGTTTCTATCTGATTTCATATTTTTTCTCCAATTCATTATTTTCTTGCATAGCAATATCATATCATTCAACACATTATCCTGATGTGCTTCAATGGCTACTAAGATTAACAAAGCAACAAATATGATTCCAGACAAAAACAAAAAAATTACAGATAGCCAGTGCCACTTTGCCACCCAAAATACAATACCAAATACAAATAATGCTCCAATGATTTTCATCATGATAATTCCCAGTTCAAGCATATTCAGTTTATATTTATAGTGGTTATCATAGCACATATTCTTATGCTTCATTTCCCGAACCTCCATTATTTTCGTTGTGATATAACTTGAAACTTGCATATGCTTCTGTAAGTAACTGTCTTATTTCTTCGGGTGCAATATTCGTGGTGTTTGTAGAAACAATCATTGCTATACCATGCGTAAATATCCATGTTTTCACAAACACTTCCCGTTCAATCGGAACAGGAACGTGCTTAGCCAGATCGTAAAGGCTTTCAAGTCTTGTTCCACTATCTGACATACATAGAAAATGAAACAGATTTTTTTCATTTTGAGCCAGTTCTATATACTTTAATCCCATGCTTAAAAAATAGGGGGTTCTGTATCAGAGGGCTGTTGCAGCATGGTTTCTTCAAATAGTTTTTGCGTTTTTTTGTAAACTTCTTCCTTTAGTTCTTTCATGTTGTGAAAAGCATGGAACACTGGCTGAGTAGAGCATTTTAATTCGCTGGCAAGCAAACGCGCACTTACTTTTTCAAAACCATATACTTTTGTCAATTCAAATGCTTTTTCAATAATAGCTTCTCTTAGTATCCTAACTTTTGGCGGCATAATATCCTCCTTTATATAACTAAGTTATATATCATTGTTATTATATGTCAAACAAAGATTTCTATCAATCCCTCCGACTAAACTTTCACCTAATTTTTTCCTCTCCAAAAAACGATATATCAATAAATTATTCTATAGTTCGCTGTCTTTTGGCAGTCCAGCATCACCCCCAGTCAGACGCTCACTGTAATCCGCAAGCGCCAACTTCACACCAGAAATTCCTTTCTGGGCAACCCTGCACATTTCCGATTTTCCTTTTTCCTTAAAAGCACTGACCGCCTGCGCCGCTGTTTCCACTAAATGGTCTTTTATAGCTGAAAGGCACTCCGATAAATCTGTGATTTTCTCCTGAATGTGCTCTACTTTATTCATAAGGTTTTCTTTGACCTGTTTCGGCTGTTTTTCCTGCAACTGTGAAAGCTGCTGTCTGACACCTTGTAGTTCATCCGCCATTACAGCAAGCTGTAGCTGCATACCTACCGCATACTTAAAAAACTCCATAAAGCCCTGTGACTGTTCTCTCATATTCTGCTGGTTAAGCAGCTCCATGAACTTCTTTAACACATCATTCTCCTCCGTGAACTTTTGTATCTGTCATATTTTATTTTCCTTTCTTTTTTCCACAAAAGATACCACCCTGAATATTTACAAGACGGTATCTCCCATACAATAGAAATCCCGTTTTATGGTCTTTCCATTGTCTACTTAAGAGGTATCATATCAGACTATAATACTTATGTTCCATGCGCCTTTTCGTTACTATCCAATTTTTCTTAGAGCAGCCTTAAAAGCTGTACCAGCTCATGCTGGTCTGTTGTATTAGAAGCCGTAAGCCGGGTGTCAAACTGCCGGAATTTATTATCCTGATAAAACGCCAGCAGCCTTTCCTCGTCATTTGCCTCCAAAAACACCATCATTCCGCCTTTCATATACTGCAATACTGCATATCCTCAATAACGCTCCAAGCCAGTTCGAGAAGCTCTGCACCCGTAATTTCCTTATTCCTGCCATCTGTGTAATTTTTGCCAAGCTGTGCGATCAGGTATGCTGATATGGTATATGTCTGTGTCTGGCTGTCAAAATCACTGACACGCATAATTTTCCTTTTTATTGTATTGCTTACTCTTTCGCCCCGAACTGTCAGCGGCTTTAACGCTATGGTAAAATATCCAACTAATGCCATACTTTTTAAGGAAAAGACAAGATATGTAACGGATTGGTTCTTTTTCGTAAATTCTATTGCGCTTTTTTTCAAAAAATGTTCAATATCCGAATTTTGTGGACAGGAAAACTCAGAGAGTTCCTGAATCAGTTTATCCTCTCCGAGCTTTGGATTATCACTGTTAAGATACTGGCGGATATTGGTAACTAAAAATCTATCGTTTTCCACCATTCGCTTTCTCCCTTTTCTCCATAAACTCTATCAGTTCCGCCTCTCCTTTTACAAACCTTGCAGCAACAGGAATACGAACAGGGCGGTCATTGGCAGACGCTTCTATTGCATCAGCAAATATTTCCACCTGTTTCTCACCGGAAATGACAAAATTTTTATGAATTTTTTATGCCTACATCGTTACCTCCTTCCCTTTTTCCTTGTACTTTTCCTGTTTCTCCGTTCCTGACACTTTTGACTTGAACGCCTCCAGCTTTTCTTTTAATGATGTTCTCTGTACAGGCTTATCAGCCATTCCAGTCGTAAGTTTCAGCCCTGCGGATTGCCATTATCCACTGCGTAATTACGTCTTGCATTTTCTACCGGATACGGTGTTGGCGCATCTGCAACGCTTTCCCTTATTCCCGTTTTTTTCTCCTGCTCTGGCTTCTGGACATCATGTCCAGAAGTTTCCTGCCCTTCGCTTTCTTCCTCCGGCACATCGTCCATACCGAGTGCATCATCGCCCTTTTCGTCCATGTTAAACAGGGCATTTAAAGCAGAGAGGCGTTCCAGCTTCTCCGCAAGCTCCGCTTCCTGTGCAAATGGTTTTTCAACCTCCACTTTGGCAGTTTCAAGCTGGCGCTCCACCGTTTCCAGTTTTGTCTGCGCTTCGGAAAGCTGTTTCGGCATGGATTCCAGCGCATGGTTGATACGGGCAATGTTGCCGAGCGGGTCAGAGCCGATCTCAAGGTTATGGGAAAGCTGCCCTTTTAAGTTCATCACAAATTT
>CAJUHN010000381.1 GCA_910585935.1 uncultured Lachnospiraceae bacterium
ATAATTTCAAAGGGTTATAATTTGCAGATCAAGTATTACTACACTGACGTTCCATTCTATGATACTATATACGATAGCAGACAACAGACAGACGCACGTTTTATGATAGAATCGAGGTTAAAGTTTGAAACAAATAAGTAGTGGGTAGAGAGAAAGTAAAGGGCATAACGACAAAGCCATCCCTTCGGTGGTGGCTTCAAAAAAGGAATATAGACACACATTACCTAATTCAGGGCAGGTTCTGCATCATCTTTGATGATATAACCACGCTGCTTCAATAAATGAAGAGCCTGTGATTTCGTCAGAACTTTTGATTCTTTCACAGGCCGCGGCTCAAGATAGCCTTCAGGTGTATATGGCTTTAAATCTGAAAGTATGTGCCAGATAGCGGTCAGGAGCATACGACAGATTGCAATAATGGCTTTCTTGTGTCCGCGGTGCGATTTAATACGCTTGTAGCGGTCAGTTATTTCAGGATGTTTCTTAGAACGCAATAAACCATTTGCAATTTGTACCAGTATTGGTTTAATATAATTACCAGCACGGGAAATTCGAGTCGATTTGATTTTTTTGTTGCTTTGGTCATTGCGGGGACAACATCCTGCCCATGAAACGAGGTGCTTAGCTGTGGGGAAGACAGACATATCACCGCCGATTTCGGAAAGGATTTGTATGGCAGTCATGGGACGTTTACCAAATCCTGGAACTGTACGAATTAGATCAAGAGCAGCTTCATATTTATCAGAGAGACGAAGGATCTCCCGTTCTATTTCTTTAAGATGCTTTTCTAATTCATCGATATGGTTGAGACACTGGCGAAGCTTTACGGCCTGTTCGGGAGAAATAGCTCCATCAACAGCAGCCTGGATTTCATCGACAGGTGTTTTACAGCGGCCATCTACGAAAGGCGCTACATCAAAAATTTCCCCGGGATGAGCGAGCATATATTCCGTAATGGAACGAGAAGATTTTCCAAACACATCACTGAAGACATCGTCCAGTTTAAGGTTTGATACGGTAAGACAATTTTGTGCACGGTTCTTTTCACCGGTAATCATACAGGTGAGTTTGAAACGGTATCTAACCAGATCTCTTAAATGACGGATGTCGGCAGGCGGGATAAAGGAAGGCTTAATCATTTCACACATGAATAAGTTGCAGATCCATTTTGCGTCCTTTCGGTCAGTCTTATTTCCTTTTTGAGGTTTTGTATATTTGGGATGAGCGAGGATAACAGAAATATCCGCTTTTTCCAAAACATTGAATACAGGGATCCAGTATTTGCCTGTCGATTCCATGCAAACTTCAGAACAATTGTACTTTGCAAGCCAATCACACAGTTCCTTCAATCCTTTGGAAAAAGAAGAGAAACGAGCCTGCTTGTAATCAGTTCTGCCATTCGAATCTGTGATACCGATACAGGCATAGATCCAAGTTTTGTGGACATCAAGTCCACAGCAGTTGAAACGAAAAATTTTAAAAGCCAATAAAATAACCTCCTGATATTTGTAGGAATAAAACTGACAGGGACTGGTCATCCGGCAAAATCGAGTCGACTTAGGAAGAGATAAGTTTACGGGCTACTGGAATGCGCCATTCATTGATGCCTTAACGGATGACCGACAACATATAATTATGCGAGGTCGCCGCTATACAGCCCCGCCACTCACCTCCACGTGTTCTGTAGTGTGTCAGTCTTATTAAGAAGATAATACCAGAAGGAAAATAAAATAGAAAGCGAAAGTGGCTAAACGGGTTTCATAACCCCATCGGTGCCTTTCGCAGAAAGGCGGATTATAATTATGGAAAAAACAGCAACATTGAACTTAAGAGTAAATCCAACTGTTAAAGAACGGGCAGAAAGAGTATTGTCTCAGTTAGGTGTTCCCATGTCAACAGCAATTGATATATATTTGAATCAAATTTCTCTTACAGGTGGAATTCCTTTTTCTGTTTCTTTACCAAAAGCACCAGTACCGATTCATGCAGATGCCATGACAACGGAAGAAATCCATCAAAAATTGGAAAAAGGTTACAATGATATAGCAGCAGGTAGAGTGCAAAATGCAGCGGAAGCGTTCGCAAAATTTAGGGAGACTCATTGATATGAAACAGTATACGGTTGAGATTACAAATGAAGCATTGGCTGATATGGATCAATTATACAATCACATTGCTTATGTCCTTCAGGCACCGGAAAATGCAATGGATCAGTATAACCGGATTGCAGACGCTATTTTGACATTGGATACTATGGCTGAGAGAATCTGTATTATGGAATCAGAACCGGAACGAAGCAAAGAGATGAGAAGATTGTTGATAGACAATTATTCTGTCTTTTTTATAATCCAGGGAGATAAAGTGATTGTAACAGATGTATTATATAGTGCATCAGATATTGAAAACCGATTAAAAGGTTAAATGATAAAATCAAAAAAGGAAATATGAAACATGAGGCAAGATATGTTCCCGTAAAAAGGAAGGTGTCCTGCCTTTTTGTATTTCTTTTCAGTTTTACAAATATGAATCTACAGCAGAGTAAATTGATTTTTCTCAAAGGTCAGAAGCCCTTCATTCCGCATCCTGCACAGCTCATTGGACATAGCACTGCGGTCTACGGAAAGAAAATCCGCAAGCTGCTGTCGGTTGAAGGGAATGGTAATGGAACTACTGTTCTGCTTTTTTGCCTCTTCGGACAGATAAGAAATCAATTTTTCCCGCGTGGTACGCTTTGATATATGTCCAAGCTTCTGTACGAGTTTCCTGTTCTTATCAGATATTGCAAAAAAAAGATTCTGCAGTACGATTGAATGGAAACGGCAGGCTGATGAACAGACGTTCAGCATTTTCCGTACATCAAAGAATATGACGGTGCTGTTGTCCACAGCAATAATATCATTCAGAATCGGTCCGCTTCCGGGGGAGACATAGGCTTCTCCGAACATTTCACCGACATGGATGACGTTGACAATGCTCCGGTTTCCCCAATAGTCATCCCGCTGGATGTGCAGCTTCCCTTTTACCAAAACCGTAATATGGGTCAGGTGTTCCCCCTGCCTGAAAATATATTCCTCTTTTTTATAAATACGGGATTTTGCCTGGAAACATCCGAGTATTGTATTGACTTCGTCTGCCCTTACA
>CAJUHN010000382.1 GCA_910585935.1 uncultured Lachnospiraceae bacterium
GTTATCATATTTCTCCGCTTTACATATCCATATTTTTTCTGATAAAATTTAGTTACTTAACTGTAAAGTTAAAAAACTTGAAACCTTTTATGAACCTTTACTTAAAAACTTATTTATCTTGATTTTATTTGGTTGACCACATATAATTAATGATACAGAAAGATGGCTATATACCAACTTAAAGGAGTGATATTTTATGGGTGACAGAATATTAATTGTTGATGATGAAATTGAAATTGCGGATTTAATTGAAGTGTATTTAAATAGCGAAAATTATACAGTATTCAAATTTTACTCGGCAAAAGAAGCGCTTACATGTATTAATACAACAGAGCTTGATCTCGCTATTTTAGATATTATGTTGCCGGATATAGATGGGTTTACATTATGTCAAAAAATCAGATCAAAATATACTTATCCTATTATTATGTTAACAGCTAAAGATGAGGAAACGGATAAAATTACAGGTCTTACACTTGGAGCAGATGATTATATTACAAAACCTTTTCGACCTCTCGAATTGATTGCAAGAGTAAAATCTCAACTACGCCGATACAAAAAATATAATCCAGCACATTCTGAAAATGATGAAAAAGATATACTCACTCATTCTAATTTAGTAATGAATGTAAAAACATATGAATGTTTTTTGAATGAAAAGCCTTTGATATTAACTCCAACCGAATTTTCTATTTTACATATTCTTTTAGAAAACAAAGGATGTGTGATTAGTGCAGAAGAATTATTTCACAGAATATGGAAAGATGAGTATTATAGCAAGTCGAATAATACAATTACTGTTCATATTCGTCATTTACGGGAAAAATTAAATGACACTTTGAATAAACCAAAATATATAAAGACAATATGGGGAGTTGGATATAAAATTGAAGAATAGTAAAAAAGGGGAATATACAGAATTTCAGGCAAAAATTATGTGGCGTTTTTTGGGAAATGCTTTTATTTCCGTTCTCACTGTAATTATCTTATATTTATTTTTATTAAAACAGAGGTTTGGAGATTGGGTTGTCTGGTTATTAGAGCATTTTTTGAAGATAGAATATGAATCCGCTTGGCTTCTATATCATAATTATTTCAGAGGTTACAAAGAAGTATTTTTTGCAACAGCTATTATATGTATCTTTGTTATCTTGCTTTGGCGTTTATTTCGATGGATGACTCGATATTTCAAAGAGATTAATCAAGGCATTGATGCTTTATTGATAGAAAATGTAAAAAAGATATATTTATCACCAGAGATGCTGCCTTTTGAGCGTAAATTAAATACAGTAAAGCAGACATTAGAGCAACAGAAACAAGAAACAGCACTTGCAGAGCAGCGAAAAAATGAATTAGTGATGTATCTCGCTCATGACATTCGCACCCCTCTTACATCCATTATTGGTTATTTAAACCTTTTAGAAGAAGAATTGGATATGCCTGCTGCCCAACGAAAAAGACATGTGCATATAGCCTTAGATAAAGCATATCGGCTAGAAGAGATGATAAATGAGTTTTTTGAAATCACCCGATATAATTCTCAACAAATTACATTATCAAAAGAACAGATTGATCTTTATTATATGTTAATACAGTTATCTGATGAACTTTCACCTGTTTTTGCACTTCATGGCAATTCTGTTGTATTAAAATTTGATGAAAATCTGACTATTTATGCAGATCCTGATAAATTGGCGCGAGTATTTAGCAATATTCTAAAAAATGCTGCGGCATATAGTTATCCTAAAACAGAAATTATTGTTTCAGCGAAAGAAATAGAGAAACAACTTACGATATCTTTCCAAAATAAAGGAAATACGATTCCTGCTGAAAATCTATCTTCACTTTTTGATAAATTTTATCGTTTAGATAAAGCCCGTATTTCAGATACCGGAGGTACAGGACTTGGATTAGCAATCGCAAAAGAAATTATTCTTTTACATGGCGGAACGATCTATGCTGCCAGTGAAAATAACACCATTACCTTTATAATTCAACTTCCGAAAGAAAATTAAGAAAAAAACATTTATCATTAGGATTTTCTTAGGAATAAAACAATTTCATATTAAAGTTTTTCATGCTTCTATTCAGTACAATAAATTTAGGTATTGAACCGGAGCATTATTTATTTTGCACATACAGAAAGGGGCTTTGATATGAACGAAAAAAATATACAACAAAAGCGTAAACACACACATAAAAAAATTTTAATTCTTTCGTCTTTTCTATTTCTATTGTTAGTTTTCTGTTTTTTGAAGAAAGTGGTTTTTCAAAAAGAACAAAGAGAAATACCAAAAAATATGGATATAAATTATTCTTTTACAGAGATATTTCAAAATGATATAACAGATTATGATATACAAGATGATAATATACAAGATAACACGTCACAAAATATAACGACTGATACATCATGGTATTTGATGTTGGTGAACAAATGGAATCCAATTCCTGAAAATTACGAGGTAAATTTAGTGAAAATAAAAGGCGGCGAATGTGTAGATGAACGCATTTATGAACCATTGATGGAGATGTTAGAGGATGCAAAAGATGAAAACTGGAATCAATTACCAAAAGTAGTATCGGGATATAGAACAGCAGAGAAACAACAAAGTCTTTATGATGAAAAAATAACAGAGTATAAAAAGAAGGGATATTCGGAAAGTGAAGCAAAAGAATTGGCGGAAGAATGGGTTGCTGTTCCGGGATATAGTGAACATCAACTTGGTTTTGCCGTAGATATCAATGGAGCAACCTATGATTTATATTTATGGTTACAAGAAAACAGCTATAAATATGGCTTTATTTTCCGATACCCCGGATATAAAACAGAAATTACTGGAATCGCAGAAGAAGTTTGGCATTATCGCTATGTAGGTGTTGAAGCCGCTACTGAGATTTATGAGCAAGGTCTTTGCTTAGAAGAATATTTAGAAAATATAAAAGAATAATACCATAATAAGAAACTTTAATAATCTATAAGATTTTTTTATTAGAATAAGATGACAAACTAGCAAAGAGAAGAAGGTATTCCAAAAGAAGCCCCTTGGAAGACGTTGGTACTTAATAAGCAAACCCGCAAGAAGCGGGATTTGCGAATTTAGTACCATTACGTCTGGAACGGAGCGAGAGC
>CAJUHN010000383.1 GCA_910585935.1 uncultured Lachnospiraceae bacterium
TTTTATATGAATGGCAACAAAGACATAAGAAAGTAAAACAATACAAAGAACCACCATTTATGAATATCATCAGAAAAAGGATATACCAGAAGTATCCCGATGCGGTAATTTCTTATGGCAGCCAGACAACGCCAAAAAGAAAAGAAAGAAATCTGGATAAGACGCATTATAATGATGCAATCATAATCAGTGGAATTGAGGATATAAAAGAAAACCCGAAGGAATGGTTAAGGATAAAACAATTTAGAAAGAAAAAACGTTCCCTGCATGAAGCGGCTGCAAGAAAAGGAAGAAAAGAGCATAACAGAACCCAGAAAAGAAATAGGAAAAATACCTCTTACGATAAAGGCTGGTATCTGAATGATTATGTGGAAGTATTTGGTAAAAAGGGGTATATCAGTGGATTTACAAATAGTGGAGTATACATAAAAAATACGAATGATGACTATATAACAATGCCAGACAAAAAATACAAACAAGTTAGCCACCATAATCTTGTACGGATTTGTCATAATAATAATTGGCAATATGAGATACAAAAGATATAGTGCAATTCATCCCACCACTTTAGAAGTGGGGGACTTCTTGCTATATGAGGTTAAACGAAATAATTTTTCATAGATTAAGATTTTAAAAGGAGAGATATTTTATGGATTCATTTATTATTACAACAGATACGACCAGTGATTTGCCAGAGCAATATTTAAAAGAACATCATATTGATATCATTCCACTTTACTATGTTTTAGACGGTATTCATTATGGAGGTGAACATAACCTCACTCCAGAGGATTTTTATAATAAGATGAAAAATGGTCTTATGCCTACTACAAATGCTTGCAATCCTGAAGATGTAAAATCACTTTTTATGAAATATATCAAACAAGGGAAAGCTATTCTTCATATTGCATTTTCCTCTGGTCTTAGCAGCAGCTATTCTAATGCTGTTCTAGCGGTAAATGAATTAAAAGAAAGCTATCCTGATGCAGTAATATATGTGATAGATTCTTTATGTGCTTCTTTAGGAGAGGGGCTTTTAGTACATAAAGCCGTTTCTCTTCGTGATAAAGGAACTTCCATAGAAGAAACTGTTCAATGGTTAGAAGAAAATAAACTTCACCTGTGCCATAATTTCACTGTAAATGATTTATTTCATCTGCACAGAGGAGGAAGAGTTTCTAAAACAACTGCTATTTTAGGGACATTAGTCAATGTAAAACCTATTTTACATGTAGATGATGAAGGACATTTAATTCCTCTTTCTAATGTACGCGGCAGGAAAAAATCTCTTCATGCTCTGGTGGACAGAATGGCAGAACAAATCACAGGATATGAAAATGACATTGTTTTTATCAGTCATGGAGATTCTTATGAAGATGCACAATATGTAGCGAATCTGGTAAAAGAGCGTTTCGGAATAGAAAATATTCTTATTAATTATGTTTCTCCTACGATTGGCGCTCATTCCGGTCCTGGCACAATCGCTCTCTTTTTTATGGGCGAAAAGCGTTAAGTGTAAAAAAGGGAATAGAGAGTATGATAAATACTCTCTATTTCACTCTATATGCTATAAGAACCTTTCCCCACAATCCTATAAGCATAATATCATGATTCAATAATACACATTGTGTTCCTACTGGAATAAAATTATATTTTTTATATGATATTTCTTCTTCAAATTCTATTTTAAAGTATATAAGAGGAGTTTCTGATGTATACTTTTCCTCATGATTAATTTTTATCCCTTCCTCAGCAATAAATGTATAGATATCTGGTAATCGAAATCTACCTCCATCATCAAAACTCTTTATTGTTATATTTGTTATAACATAATTTGGATTTTTATATTTTGCATCTCCTAGCCGAAAAATCTTAGAAGAATATTCTAATTCATACCCAAGATAATCTTCTGAATCATACAAATCCTCTTCTCGAACTCCATCTAAGGTTGTCCCTGTATACATCTCTGAAGTTAATGCAACCTTTTCAATACGCCAAGTTCCAAAAAAATCATATTTTTCCTCAGAACTCTCTTTTTGTCCTATGATTAAGCCGAATAAAATAATTAAAACAAGTGAGAAAACAATTATTTTATGATACGATTTATAATTTGTTTTATTCATATCCGTTAATAAACACTTCCGCTTCCTTTGCTCTTCGTTTCTTATACTTATGTTTTAAAAAGACCTTTCTCACTTCCCCTAGATCATAAACACCATTTCATAATTTTTTATTTCCCCCTTTATAAAATGGTTCTATATGCTTTTAAAGATAACATTAAAGTCATAATATTTTTATAAGAATTTTTGTCAAATAAATTAATTATAATAGAAAAATTTCTTATGAAACAAATGATTAGCTATAAATCCTATAAACATAAATCGAAAGAGATAAGATAGTGAAAAGTTAAGAGAACACTTTGACGAAAGGTTCGCAAAGGCAAAGAAGGATTCCAACGAAACCGCGCTCTCGCTCCGTTCCAGACGTAGCGGATACTAAATTCGCAGCCCTTAACAGGACTGCTCATTAAGTACCAACGTCTTCCAAGGGGTTTCTTTTGGAATTCCTTCTTTGCCTTTGCTAGTTTATCGTCTATTCAAAAAAAACTGAAAAGATCTGTATTACAACTGTTATTTCGTCATTTTTTCACTAATAATAAGTTTCATTTCAAGTGCAGTATCCGTTGTTTCACCGGTTTTGGCAAAACCAACTATTGTATTTTGTATATATATAGCAAAAGGAAAAGCGGTATTTTTATATACCCACGCCTTTGCTAAACTACGTGCTGTATCCTCTACGAAATTATCTTGTTCTGCAGAAACTTTCAATGCAAGAACTTCATCTATATTTTCTCGAGTGATCTTTTTTAATTCAACTAAAAAGTCCATCTCCACAATTTCCTTTCGCATTTTCTCTGATATACACATTGTATCACTTGTATACAAATATTCTTAACATTTTCCTACATTTTACAGTAATAGAGCCAGTCCCTTGTCAATGTTCAAGATAACCCATCTTCGCCCACCGTTAGCAAGTGCATCTCTGCTTATGTGACAAACAACAGAGGAAAAACTAGCGGAGGAAAGACCCTATTCCAAAAGAAACCCCTTGGAAGACGTTGGCAC
>CAJUHN010000384.1 GCA_910585935.1 uncultured Lachnospiraceae bacterium
AGTGTCCGCTACGTCTGGAACGGAGCGAGAGCGCGGCTTCGTTGGAACATTCCTTCCCTTTGCGAACCTTTTGGTTAAATTGTGAAGATAATCATAAATAAAGTTATCTTTATAGTAATTAACTATAGAAATTTAGAGAAAAGTTTTTTATAATAAAAAAAGAAGTAGGAAAAATTTAGATAAGGAGAATGTTATGGAGAGGAAACCAGTTTTAGTGATTATGGCAGCAGGGATGGGAAGCAGATATGGGGGATTAAAGCAGATAGATCCTGTAGATTGCTATGGTAATTTAATTATTGATTTTTCTATTTATGATGCCATATATGCAGGATTTGAGAAGGTTATTTTTGTTATTAAAAAGGAGATTGAAAATGATTTCAAGGAAAGAATTGGAAAGAGGATTTCAAAGCAGGTTCAAGTAGAATATGTATATCAAGATATCTATAATTTGCCAAAAGGTTATCCTATCCCAGAAGGGCGTGTGAAACCATGGGGGACAGGACATGCTATTTTAAGTTGCAAACCCATGATTGAGGGGTCTTTTGCTGTAATTAATGCAGATGATTATTATGGAAGGGATGCTTTTAAAAAGATATATGAATGGCTTTCTCAGATAGAAGATAATGAAAAATATCAATATGGAATGATTGGATATCAGTTGTATAATACTTTGACTGAAAATGGACATGTGGCGAGGGGAATTTGTACGATTGATGAAAAACAGAGATTATTAGGGATTCATGAGAGAACAAGGATTGAAAAGCATGAGAATAGGGCAGAATATACAGAAGATGATGGAAAGACATGGGCAGAGCTTCCAGAACAAACGATTGTTTCTATGAATATGTGGGGATTTACGAATAGTATTTTAGAGGAATTAGAAAAGCGTTTTGGTGTTTTTTTGGATAAAGAATTAGGAAGTAATCCTTTGAAATGTGAATATTTTTTGCCTTCTGTTGTGGATGATTTATTGAAAGAGAATAGAGCGGAAGTTACAGTTTTAAGTTCTAAGGATCGCTGGTATGGAGTGACTTATAAAGAAGATAAGCAAATGGTGGTTCAGGCGATACAAGGATTAAAAGAGAAAGGGTTATATCCTGAAAAATTATGGAAGGAAAGATAGAAAATGTCTATGAAATGTGATAAAATAAAAGAAGCGATAGAAGCGATAGATTTTAAAGGAAAGGTAATTGACTATAAGCGTTTTGGGAGTGGACATATCAATGATACATTTTTACTCATTTGTGAAGATGGAGAGAAAATCATAAAATATATTTTACAGCGTATGAATAGTGATATTTTTACTGATATACAAGGAGTGATGGAAAATATCATAGGAGTGACAACTTTCTTGCGCAAGAAGATAGAAGAAGAAAATGGTAATCCTGACAGGGAAACTTTAACTGTAATTTGTACAAAAGATGGAAAATCATATTTTATGGATAGTATAGGTTCTTACTGGAGAGCATATTTGTATATAGAGGATGCTTCCTGTTATGATGTGGTAGAAAAACCAGAAGATTTTTATGAAACAGCGAAGGCATTTGGACGTTTCCAGTTTCTACTTTCTGAATATCCGGCAGAAAAATTACATGAAACTATTCCAGATTTTCATAATACACCTGTTCGTATGGAAGCTTTTAAGAAGGCGTTAAAGGAAGATATCTGTGGCAGAAGAAGCATGGCAGAGAAAGAGATTCAATTTATTATGGAACGGGAAAAAGAGATGAGTATTGCCATAGATATGCTGAAAGAAGGAAAATTACCTCTTCGAGTCACTCATAATGATACTAAGTTGAATAATATTATGATTGATGATAAAACAAGAGAGGGGATTTGTGTGATTGATTTAGATACTGTGATGCCGGGTCTATCCATAAACGATTTCGGAGATTCTATTCGTTTCGGCGCTAATACAGCTAAGGAAGATGAAGTAGATTTATCAAAGGTATCACTTTCTCTCCCGTTGTTTGAAATTTATATAAAAGGATTTCTGGAAGGCTGTAATAACAGTTTAACAGAAGAAGAAATCAAAATGCTTCCTATGGGGGCAAAATTGATGACGTTAGAATGTGGTATGCGATTCTTGACCGACTTTCTGAGTGGAGATACTTATTTTAAAATCCACAGAGATAATCATAATCTGGATAGAGCTAGAACGCAACTGAGTTTAGTGGCAGATATGGAAAATAAATGGAAAGAGATGGAAGGGATTGTATCACGCTATAAATAATAATTGGGTTGTCTCAGATGTAGACAGAAAGGAGCTAAAATGAGAATTTATAAAACAAAGAATTATGATGAGATGAGCAAAAAGGCAGCGAGCATTATTTTTTCACAGGTGGTTTTAAAACCAGAAAGTGTATTAGGGCTGGCAACAGGTTCTTCTCCGATTGGGACTTATAAGCAGTTGATTGAATGGTATAAAAAAGGAGATATAGATTTTTCTCAAGTGGTTTCTTGTAACTTGGATGAGTATAAGGGTTTAGAGAAGAGTAACGATCAAAGCTATGATTATTTTATGCACCATAACTTTTTTGACCACATTAATATAAAACCAGAAAATATTAATATTCCGAATGGAATGGAAGCAGATGGAGAAAAGGAATGTGCTAGATATGAAGCAGTGATCAATAGCTTGGGCGGAGTTGATTTACAGTTATTAGGAATTGGGCATAATGGACATATTGGATTTAATGAACCAGAAGAAACATTTCCAAAAGAAACACATTGCGTAAATTTAACAAAGAGCACGATTGATGCAAATGCAAGGTTTTTCGCGAGTGAAGAAGATGTGCCAAAGCAGGCTTATACTATGGGAATTAAGACAATTATGAAAGCGAAGAAAATTTTAATTATCGCTTCTGGAAAAGATAAAGCAGAGATTATAAAGAAAGCGTTTTTTGGTCCTATTACTCCATTTGTACCAGCATCTATCCTACAGTTACATAATGATGTTACTTTAGTGGGAGATGAAGAAGCGTTATCATTAATTTAATCTCATCAAGGAAGTCCACCGCTTCTAAGCCGCTAAGGCGAAAGCGGTGGGTTGGGACTTCCTTGTTTCAGTGGGAGTGCAGACTCCCACTGAAAAGCTGCGATAGCAGCTATGAGGTTATGAG
>CAJUHN010000385.1 GCA_910585935.1 uncultured Lachnospiraceae bacterium
GCCGACGTCTTCCAAGGGGCTTCTTATGGAATACTTCCTTGCCTCCGCTGGTTCGCTGGCTATTCTGCTTTTTGAAAAGCGAATATGCGATAAACTAAAAATCTAAGGGAGGAGATATGCAGAAAGAATTTTCAAAAAGAGTAGTATTTATATGATATTTGGAGTTTCACAATTACCTAATATTATCTAAAATGATAGGGAGGACTGAAAATGAAGAAAAGGAGAATCGCAGGTTTTGGATTATTTTTATTATTAGCTATATGTATATTGGGATTTCAGAAAAAACCAGAAGAGATGACAGAAAATTTGGTGGTGGAAGGGATGATAAAAGGCAAAACTGTATCAGTGAAATCATCAGAAAAGGAAGAAAAGATAGCGGAGAATACTATAAAAGAATTAATTGTAGAAAAATCGGGTTCTGAACAAATAAGTAAACAAAAAGTATCTCCTTCCATATCAGGAGCACTTCAAGTAAAAGGTACACAGCTCACTGACAGCTCTGGGAATCCAGTTCAGTTGAAGGGAATCAGTACACATGGAATCGCATGGTTTCCAGATTATATTAATAAAGAATGTTTTCATCAGCTTCATAATGAATGGAATATAAATGTCATTCGCCTTGCTATGTATACGGCAGAATCAGGGGGATATTGTACAGATGGAAATAAAGAGTATTTGAAAAATTTGATAAAAGAAGGAGTAAAATATGCAACAGAAGAGGATATGTATGTTTTAATCGATTGGCATATTTTATCAGATTGTAATCCTGAAACTTATAAGAAAGAAGCAAAAGAATTTTTTGCGGAAATGTCAGCAGAATATGCAGAATATAATAATATTCTATATGAAATCTGTAATGAACCAAACGGGCAGACTAGCTGGGAGCAAATCAAGGCATATGCAGAAGAGATTATTCCAGTTATTCGTGAAAATGATAAAGATGGAATTATTATTATAGGCACACCGAATTGGTCACAATATGTAAAAGAGGCAGCAGCAAATCCGATCACTGGATATGATAATATTATGTATACACTTCATTTCTATGCTGCAACACATACTCAGTTCTTAAGAGATGCTATGACAGAGGCATATAAAGCAGGACTTCCGATTTTTGTAACAGAGTTCGGAATCTGTGACGCAAGTGGAAATGGAATGATAAATAAAGAAGAAGCACAAAAATGGATCGATATTATGAATAGTTATAATATCAGTTATATTGCATGGAATTTGTCCAATAAAAACGAAACATCAGCAATTTTAAAAAGTGATTGTCAAAAGACATATGGCTTTGAAGAAGCTAATTTGAGTGATTCGGGTAAATGGTTATATCAAATATTTACAAAAGATATGGTATATCCTGCGATTACTTCACAGGAGAGTGAAACACCAAATTCGGTTGATAGTTTAACATCTTCTGTTAAAATACAGGAAGAAAATGTGACAGAAGAGGTTTCTTCTATGATTTCTGCGGGAAAAACAGGATTAGATTATGAGATTATACAGAGAAATTCTTGGGAAACAGATGGAAAAGCATTTTATCAGTTTGAAGTGATTATCACAAATATTTCTGGAAAAAACTGTGATAGTTGGGAGATAGTTATTCCATTTAATCAAAATATTACATTAAAAGATAGCTGGAATGGGAATTATTCTGTAAAGGATAGTAGCTTGTATATTTCGTCAAAGGAATATAATGGGAATATTGCATCAAATGGTAAGATGGGAAATATAGGATTTATTGTAAGTGGAAACAAAGAATTAAAACCAGAATAATAGGTAAAAAAGGGATTATTGAATATAGAAATGATAGAGGAAAGAAAAGAGGAGGTATTATATATTATAGGAGTAAGTTTTAGAAATAAGTAAAAAAATAGTGGAAGTAAAATGAAAAAATTAGAAATTATGTTTCCGCAAAGACAAGGAACTATTCCAACGAAGCCGCGCTTTTGCTCCGTTCTAGACGTAGCGGTACTAAATTCGTTGAACCCAGTAGGGTTCACTCATTAAGTGCCGACGTCTTTCAAGGGGCTTCTTATGGAATAGTTCCTTGTCTTTGCTGCTTTGTTAGCTGCTCTAAGAATATGATTCTTCTGGTATATTTTTTTCTTTTAGGAATCGATGGATTTACTATATAAGTTCTAGATAGTTTTGTTGTTTTATAATATTAGTCTTTGTAAAAATTTGATAGAGCAGTTTTTGGGAGAAATTATTTCATATTATAATCCAAGTAAATTTAAAGGGATTTCGTTATAATAATAGTGACATCCAGTATCTATAATATATTGGAGAGTATCTTTATATCTAGGGTCTTGAAACCAATCATTAAAAATATATATAAATTCTACTTTGAAATTTAATTTATCATTGCAAAATAGTTTTTGATATTCCAGCTTTTTAAAATGGCAGTTGGGCAGTTTTTCATCTACAGAACCAGAGGTGTTTTGAAATTTTTTTTCAATAATGTAAGCAGTTTGATTTTCAAAATTGATGAAAGCATCATCTGGACACCATTTTTTTGAATTGTAATCTTTATAGTTGATTCCTTGAAGAGTGAGGAAGCCTTTATATAGTTGATTTTGAGAAACAGCTATACCAATTTCTTTTCCATTTTTGAATACAATATTTTTTTCTGGATTTTGAATAACGGTATAGCCAGCGTTAATGAGTGCTGTAGTTAGAGATGTTGTCTGCTCAAAATGTAAGCCATTTGCATTTGTGCGAGCACCACCGCCGAATCTGTTAGGTTGTTTTTTCATATGTATTGTTCTCCTTAAAAAATTCTATGAAGTCTTCTGTCAACACCAATAATATATTTAACATTAGACTTTTCAAAGTTTTGGACTTCAAATTATAGTATAGAATTAGATGAGTGTAAATATAATTATATTATTTTAGCACGACAAACGCATGAATGAACAAATTGTAAACAGAATTTATTTATTATTGTGAAATTCGCTTTTCAAAGATTAGAACCGTCAACAGTCTAGCGAAGGCAAGGAAGTATTCCAAAAGAAGCCCCTTGGAAGACGTTGGTACTTAATAAGCAGTTCCGCAAGAAGCGGGGCTGCGAATTTAGTACCGCTACGTCTGGAACGGAGCGAGAGCGCGG
>CAJUHN010000386.1 GCA_910585935.1 uncultured Lachnospiraceae bacterium
GGCATGAACTCATAAGGGAACTTTCTAGAGTGGTGAGAAACGGATAGTGTATGAATATCCCAAAAGTTTCAATCATCTGCATTACATATAATCATGTGAATTTTATTCGTGATTGTCTGGATGGATTTATTATGCAGAAAACGGATTTTCCGTTTGAGGTGCTTATTCATGATGATGCTTCAAATGACGGTACGACAGATATAGTGCGGGAATATGCGGAGAAATATCCTGAAGTTTTTGTACCTTTCTACGAAGAAGAGAATCAGTTTGGAAAAACAGATTTCTGTCGTGATATTTTGTTTCCGAAGATTCGGGGGGAATTTGTTGCCGTTTGTGAAGGTGATGATTTTTGGACAGATGAATTGAAATTGCAAAAGCAAGTAAATATATTTGAAAAATATCAAAAATGTACAGTATGTTTTCATTATACAAAAGTTTATTGGGATGATAATACGATAAATAATTTTATTATTCCCGATAAAAGAATCATTTTTAATAAAGAAATATTAAATATTAATGATTTATTAAAGGAAAATTTTATTGCTACATCTTCAGTCATGTATAGATGGAGATTTAATAATGATAGTTTGTCCTTGATTCCAAAAAATCTTATCCCAGGAGACTGGTATTTGCATCTTTTGCACGCACAGATTGGTGATATCTATTTCATAGATGATATCATGTCTGTGTATAGGAAACATAAAAATGGAATTTGGTTTGGTGCTGAAGAAAGTGAACAGTGGTTTAAAAAATATGGAATATCATATATTCGATTTTGTAAAGAAGTAGAAAATCAATTTAAATATAGTTTTTATGCTAAAATAAAATCAATTGCAATGCAAAGTTGTGTAATAGCTGAAAAGAATAACGATAATGAATGGATAAAAAATATATATGACATTTCTGGGGTATCACCGGAAAGTTTGCTATCATTATATTTAAAACTTATAATTTTAAAAATATTAACTCCATTTATACGTGGAAAAAAAAGGATAGATATACAAGTATTAAAAAAATCAATAAAGAATTGTATAAATATAAAAAATAACGGTTATACATAGCTAAGAGGAATATAATGCTCGACATAATGAAGATATAGTAATAATTCTGTACATTTTGTTATAAAAAAGGATAGATTATGACCATATTACAAAAAATTTTCTCTATTGTAAGAGTGAATTCAATGCAGAAATGCATAACTGTTTTGGGTTTAAAATTCTTTTATTATACCTTTGGAAGTTTATCTGAAACTATAAAATCCATAATTATGCAAAATAAGATTAATTTGGATAAATACATTCAGGCAAAATCAATAGTAGTATTTATTGAAATCTTGCCATACCGTATGTGTGGCGGGCAAATGAGTTTGTTTACGCTATGTAAATATTCAAAAGAAATTTTTGGAGAGGATGTTCCTGTTGTAATGACAACCATGCCTGGAAATATTACTTATTTCCATAATGATTGGTTTAATAATGATATTGACATATTAAGATGGAATCAAGTTCGAAAAATTATAAGAAATAAGAATAAGGTAATTCTTCATATTCCGGAAGTCTGTTTGTTTTTGCCGGAAGTGGAAAAAGAATTTTTTTATTCAAGATTAAAAAACAAAGATTATAACGTGTTTAAAAAAATTAATGATATGCGTATTAATATTTTAAATCAGAATATTGAATTAATGCCAGACAATAAATATATAGATAAATTAAAGTCTATAACAAATAATATTACTCAATCAGTTGCTCACAGCAGGTATTGTACCCAAGAAGTTGCGGATACATGGAAACTTCCTGTGACATTGTTTTCCGGTTTTATTGAAGTACCGAAAGTTAAAAAAATTAATCTCGCCAAGAAGGAGCGTTTGATTTTGTTTTCTCCGGATTTACCGCCTCAAGGTTTTCGGTTTAAAGAATATTTTATAACAAAATTAATAAGAAAATTACCGACATACTCAGTAGAAAGAATTTTTAAAGTCAAATTTGAAGACTATGCGAAACTTACTGCCAAGGCAAGTTTTGTTATCAGTTTCGGTGAAGGGTTTGACGGTTATTTTAACAATTCCGCCTTGCTGGGAACTGTTGGTTTTTCTGTTTACAATGAAGATTTTTTTCCCGGTTCTGAATGGCAAAACTATCCTAACGTTTATGCCGATTTTGATGAAATGCTGGAAAAAATTGTTGGAGATATAAAACGATTGGAAAATAATGAAGAAGAGTATTATACTATTGTGAAACAGCATGAAACCGAATTAATAAAACTTTATTCAAAACAAAAAACGATAGAAAAACTGAAACAATTTTACAATGGGATATATGATTATTATCCCATAGAGGAGAATTCTAATGGAAACTAAAAAATTTGAGTGTGGTATGATTGATTTCTTGCCGAGTTCTTTCAAGGATTATTTCTTGGAAAATAACATGCCTGAAAAAATTGCAAAACTGAAAAGCAACTTAGATAATGATTCATTAGATGTAGTGGACTCATCTCTAAAAAAAATTGTGCATTTACCTGATAGTAAATATAAGAATGTATTTTATTATGATAAAGAAGAATTAAATAAAAATTTTGCAGATTCAAGAAGCTGCTACTATGCACTGATGACTCAAGAACGCTATCAATATTTTGCAGAACATTATAAATTTCCTTTTCATTCATATGACGCTGAAGTATTGATTTATCATCATTCTTTATTTAATCGAAGTGATAAATTCAAAAGTTATTTAAAAAATAAAATATTTATAGATGGTGGTTCTTTTATTGGTGATAGTGTTTTAGTTATGCTGCATTATGATCCATCTAAAATATTTTCATTTGAAATTTCAGATAAAAATATTGAAAATTTTCATTTGACAATGGAATTAAATAATATAAATCCTGATAAATTTGAAATTGTAAAAAAAGGATTGACCAATTATACTCATCAACAAAAAATTTTGGATTTGCAACATGAAGGCGTTTCGGAGTATTTTACATCAGATGATGCTGATTTTGTAGATTTTGTATCACTGGATGATTTTTATTTTACTGATGTTTTACCGAGAGAGAGAGAGAGAGAGAGAGAGAG
>CAJUHN010000387.1 GCA_910585935.1 uncultured Lachnospiraceae bacterium
TTACAAAGATTATACAATAATAAGTGTGAAAAATCAAAATATCATGTGATTTTTCAATTTTGTTTTTGAATTATAATATTGACTTTTCATGTTTATTTGTGTATAATCACATGTATAAATGTGTTTTCAAATATATATTTAACATTCAGAAGAAATGATGTCTAATTATTAAATTTTCATAAACAAAAAATAGAAAGGAGATATTAGCAAAATTGAATATGGAAAAAAATCTTTCTCGTTATATTACACGAGAATGCGAAAAATTAGGCTCAAAAAAACAACAGCGCAATTTTATTGAAAATTTTCGCTTCCTTATGATGTCAAATGATAGAGATTTTCAAAATTTCTATACAAAAAAATGGGTAAATGACCATGAATTTTATTCGATTGTGGATACATTTTATCAACTAAATAATTTATGGATGTTATCAGAATTTGTACATATCCATAAACCATTTCTAACCTGTCAACTACCCATCACCTAAAGGTCATAGGCTTGTAACGGCACAGTCGTAGTAACGGATTGCACCTCCGACCTTTCATCCCAATAAGCATTGCTGCCTAAAGTGGCGTTACATCACAGGGTGGCTGACAACACCCTTTACAACAAAGATATACTCTGTTGTAACTGCATCTGGTACTAAGACTTCCCAGGCAAGGCAGTAGATTTTCGATACGTTTAAGATTTTACATTCACAACGGTTCGTGTGAAAAACCTTTTATCTTAACTTTTCCATGTACAAAGAGTGCCTTCAGAGCTATCGCTCCAACGGTTTTCTCTATGTATATTGTAACATAATTATAATGTTTTTTGCAACTATCTACAAGGCTTCCTCCCACCACCCAAGGGCAGTGGGTTTCCGCCTATGACAAACGAAAGGAGTTATTTATGAAATGCAAAAAATAGGAAACTGGCAAGAACAGATTGATTTTTCAGAATCTTGTCAATTAGGACAGGATACTATGCTTGCAAGATTATTAACTATTCTAAAATATTTTAATTTGAATACGAACATTTCTTATGAGGTTCCACAAAATGCAAATCGTGTTTTAAAAGTTCAAGAATCTTCCAATTATAATATTGCTACTCCAAAAATTATATTACAAGGAAAATGGCTCGAAAAATTTGGATTTCCTGTTGGTTCTCAAATTTCAGTAGAATGTTTTCAAAACAAACGAATTAAATTTTCTGCTTGTTTATCCTCTGTTAAATTTGCATACTCCATTACCTTTATACATAAGTGAAGCATAACTTTCTTTTCCATCTCTGTCACAATAAATAACCTACCTTTCCATTCTCTTTGTTCTTTTTAAGTTATTTTCAAAACTTTCTATGGCTTTTTGTTGTTCAATTATATAGAGCCTTCTCTTGTCCTAAAGCCTGTTTTAATCGTTTTAAATCGCAATTTTGCTTTTAAAACATGATTTTCTTGCTTTATAAGTAGAAACTGATTTTATAATCGTTTTATCTGTTGTCTTGTCTGTTATAGTTGATTTCTAATTATATCTAACTTCCTGCTTAAATCCAAGTTATGAATTAAAATAGTCTGAATAGTATCCTTTAATTTAATAATAAGCGGCTCTATTTTTTTCTCTTTATAAGTCCTTGCACTGGTAAAAGCGATTGGTTCTGGCAACTTCCAATCATCTCCTGTTTGATATATTTGTATATTCTTTTCTACTTTTGACCAACTGGAAGATAATTTTATCCATTCTTTTTCCGCTTGTTTTATTTTTGCTTGTTTTTCTTTTAACTGTTTTTCCACAAACTTTACTTTTTTGGTCTTTTCTTCTAATTCTTTCTCTAATTTCTGTACTTCTTTTTCTCGTTCCTGCTTCTCATAATTTAATACACTTAAATGCTTTCGATATGTTCCTAACTTCAACCATTGAATTCCATATCGCCCCATAATTTCTGAAAGCTGCTGTTTTTCGGATTCTATCCATAAATTCCATTCTGTTTCATGACGATTCCTTCCCTCAAATCCCTGTGTTTTTAATGCCTGTTTTAAAGAAACTCTTGTATCTAGCCCTCGCTTACTTCCTGTTGTATATGGAATAAAATCAATATGTAAATGTGGCGTTTCTTCGTCCATATGCAAATGAGCAGAGAATACATATAAATTTGGATTCCTTTCTTGAAATCCTCTCATAAATTCATCTAATATTTGTTTTACTAATTCTCCATAATTCCTTTTGACATTGGTATCTTCTTTATTTCCTATTTGAAAGATTGCTTCATAAAATAACTTCTCCTGTTTACCAGTTCTAATTTTATCATAATAGTTATCAATCATACGATCTTTTCGTGTCTGCTTTTCATTATATCTTGCTGCCTGAAAAAGAAATTGTTCCCTTTACAGCAGAAGAAATATCTCTTCTTTGGGAAAATGTAAATAAAGTTCCTTTTGTTAATATGATATTAATAGAAATATACAGTGGTTGGCGACCACAAGAATTAGCTACTTTAAAAACAGCAGATATTGACTTAGAAGCTAATACAATGAAAAGCGGTATGAAAACAGAGGCTGGAAAAAATCGTATTGTACCTATTCATCCAATTATCCGCCCGCTTATTGAACAATGTTATTCTTCTAATAAAGAATATCTATTTAATGATGAGTAGGACAACAAGGAACTTATATGACCTATGACAAATATCGTGGAAGATTTGTAAAAGCCATGAAACGATTGCATCTTATTCACCGTCCGCATGAAACGCGACATACTTTTATCACAAAAGCAAAAGAGTGTCATATGGACGAATATATTTTAAAACTTATCATTGGTCATAGTATTACAGATATTACAGAAAAGACTTATACTCATAGAACAATGGAACAATTACAAAAAGAAATAAATAAGATAACAAAATAAGAGATGTTTCATTATAAAAATCATAGAAACATCTCTTACCTTGCTATATAATTTGTGCGCTATGCATGTGTACTACACACCAAAATTCAACACTTTTTCGCACAATTTAATACTTCTAAAACCCTTGAAAATACGCTATTTCTTA
>CAJUHN010000388.1 GCA_910585935.1 uncultured Lachnospiraceae bacterium
AATGAACTACATACTATAAGATTACTTGAAACTGTTATGAGCCCATTTTGAATAAAAAGGTATTACAAAAATACATACAAATTGATGGGTGAGAGAAAAAATAAAAGTTGGACCAGAACAAAAACTTGGCTGGAAACTAAATTTCATGACTATTTGTGAACTGAAACCAGAATATGACTGGCATTGAGGTTAATGTCAGAAGTTATGTTGGATATATAAGGTGGTTAGGATCTAAATTTTAAAGATGCCATGTAATTCAACTTTTCTCTATTGGTGAGTCCGTTCCTGACTGCTTCATATACGGGGAAGAAGTGGAGCTGAAGTATAGATTTTGTTATCAATAATATAGATTTGAATAATAATATTATAGATTTTGTATCATAATATAGGTTTTGTTATCGATATTATCGATTTAAATATCAATATTATAGGTTTCAATATCAATAATATCGGTTTAAATATCAATATTAAAGGTTTGGATATCAATTTTATCGGTTTTGATATAGATTGATATTGATATTTTAGTTTAGATATTGATATAGATATCATTGATTAAATATAAGTGGATATTTGGGGAGTCTGATTTAATGATCAGACTAAACACCTGCACAAAATATTAAATCTTTTGTTAAAAAAGCAGTATCACTTTCCGTTGGAGGTGCGTTATGAATGATGAGCAGATGCGTGTATTGGTTGAAAATATTCAGAAACAGAAAACTGAATTGAGAAACGTTGAGATAAAAGAAGCTGGAGGAGGATGTCCAAAAATATATGACACTCTTTCCTCGTTTTCCAATCAGGATGAAGGTGGAGTTATTCTTTTTGGTTTATCTGAGAAGGAAGGCCATAAAATTACCGGCGTATATGATCCAGCGGATTTACAGGTACAAGTAAATAATCGATCTCTGGAAATGTAGCCTGTTGTATATCCACTGCTTAATGTATTTTCCATAGATGGTAAGCAGCTCGTAACTGCGGAAATTAATGGATTGCCGTATGCTGATCGGCCGGTTTTCCATAAGGCAAAAGGAATTCAAAAAGGGTCATACATCAGAATCGGCGATTCTGATGAACATATGACAAGTTACGAAATATATAAATATCAGGCTTACAGACTGGGGCTTAGAGAAGATCAGAGAACTGTCGAATCTGACTGGATTATGTTGGATACCGTACGAATGCAAACCTTTATCAATACAGTAAAAGCTTCAGGCAGATTTGAAGGAATGTCCGATGACCAGGTTCTCACTTTGCAGAAAGTGATCAAAAATGGAAAACCAACTCTTGCAGGATTCATGGTTTTTTCCAAATTCCCTCAGTCTGAATTTCCTGGATTGGCTATTACTGCTGCTGTAGTTCCTGGAGAGTCAACAGGTGAAACAGACAGCAATGATGCTCGGTTTTTAGATAACAGGAGGATAGAAGGATCGATTCCGGAAATGCTAGAAGAATCGATCAATTTCCTCGAACGAAATATGAAAATCAGAACGATAATCGATAAAAATGGTAAACGGACTGATAGATATGAATATCCTCTGGTGGCGATCAGAGAAGCTATTCTGAATGCTTTAATCCATCGAGATTATAGTCGACATACTAATGGAACTCCGATCGATATAAAAATGTTTACAGATCGAATTGAAATTATTAGTAGTGGAGGGATTTATGGTGGCTTTCCTGTAAGTCAGCTTGGACGAGATAATCCCGAATCAAGAAATAGCGCGCTTGTGAGAATACTTGAAATTTTGAAAATAAGTGAAAATCGGTATAGTGGCATTCCAACGATGGAAAAGGAAATGAAGAAGTACGGGCTCAGAGCTCCCGAATATATTGATAATGGGCGTCAATTCAAAATTATCTTTCGAAACTCACTGCAGCAGAAAGATTCCAGTACAGATGGTGTCTTTCAAAACTTGTCTGAACGTGAGATCAAGGTTCTGAAAAGCTGTATTGTTCCATTATCACGAAAAGAAATTGCACAAATATTATGTTTGAACTACGTTTATACTTCTAATAATGTAATAAAGCCAATGATTAAAAAAGGATTGTTAGTAGAGGCAGAGAGACAGGGAAGAACGACGCGATTGGAAATTGAACCGTCACTTCGAAAACAGCTGGGAATATCGGATAATGAATAATAACAAAAAGATACTGTAAGTGTTTTTGTTGGCAAATAAAGTCTGGATTACATGATGTTCAATTAAGGTAAAAAACGAAAAAAGGCGATATAAACATTTTCGATGACTATCTTTCAATTAATCGTACTGTTATGAGAAGAAATTAAATAGAATAACATGAATCGTGGATTGGATTAAATTTTATTATCGTTGACTCTGAAACAGAAAGCTAAGTTTTTTTGTATAAATCAGAGTTTACGCTTTCTAAAAAAGAGCGTTGTTTAGCACATGTTAATCAAGAGCAGTTATTTCAAATATATGCTGAGTCTAAGTAATATTAAATTATTTGCACTCAAACTTGGGCTTTTCGTATTCAGGAATACTGACTGAAGTGACTTCGCTTGGAGATAACTGGCTAGAACAAACTCCAGCAACTATTGGATTCAATTTTCCAGAAAGGATGTTCTATGTTTAAGTTTGATAATTTTGATTTGAGCTAGTATTTGAGAGAAGAGTATGACGGGAAAGAATTTGATATGGTTGAGTAGGTTGGAGACTGGGAAGGATACGATGTTCATCTCGGCTATACGCAAGAAGGTGAATATATATTACTGTCGAAAGTCAAAAAGGCTGGTACGCAAGTGAAGATGACCGTGAGACAATCGAATATATTTTTGACCTATAGTCTTTCTTATATTAAACAAAGCCTCTAACGAGTGCTTTTTTAGCAGATAAATAATAACTAGCAAAAAAGAATAAGCTGAAAGCTCTGATCATTCAAATATCAAATCAGGCGATTTTTAAAATTCGAGTGAAGTCTGTTATATGGAAGCAGTTTGAATCCATCATAATCGTAACCTTTTGAAATTTGCACGGGCTTTTATTCCCGGTTATCCCTGAATAC
>CAJUHN010000389.1 GCA_910585935.1 uncultured Lachnospiraceae bacterium
GAAAGCGCGGCTTCGCTGGAATACTTCCTTGCCGCAGCGTCCCCTTTTCACTTTCCCAATCATCTATTTTACTGTTGTATCGCCTCTATAATTCCCGGTATCAGTTGTTTTTTTCTAGACACTACTCCTTTTAGAATAAATCCTCCTTCTTCTGGCTGTGTATTAAACGCCTGTATTATCAACTCTTCTGCATTACTTCCTTCATAAATCAATTCTGTCGTTTCTTCTATAATATTGGTTAGCATAAAATATACCATATTCACGCCATGCTTCTGAATAACACTATCCATATATGGTAAAAGCTTCTCTTTTATCTCTTTTAATTCTGATCCATTCATAGAATTTATCTGTCCTACCCCAAATGAAATATCACTGATAGAGAACTTTTTAAAGTCCTGATAGAAAATCTCCTCTGCTGACTTTGATGTGAGATTGCTTCCCGCCTGAAACATATCTCTGGCAAATTCTTCTGTATCCAATTCTGCTATTTTTGCGAGCGCTTCTGCTGCCATGCGGTCAACTATCGTACAAGTTGGAGAACGATACATTAAAGTATCAGATAAAATAGCCGCACATAACAAAGAAGCTGTTATCTTATCTATTTCCACTCCGGATTCCTGATACATCTGATATATAATTGTTCCTGTACATCCTAACGGCTGATTTCTAAAAAATACTGGTGATATGGTTTGAATACTCCCTAACCGATGGTGATCAATAATTTCTAAAATTTCGGCATCTTCTATTCCATCTACTGCCTGCGCCTTTTCATTATGATCTACCATAATAATTCTCTTTCTCTCCATATTCAATAAATTACGCCTAGATATCATTCCAATATAATTCCCCTGTTTATCCAAAATCGGAAAATCTCTATGTCTTTTCTTTGCCATAACATCTTTTATCATATCTGTAAAATCTTCTGTATGAAATGTGACCAGATTTTCTGTGCGCATAAAATAACTAATCGGCATACTTTGATTAATAAGACGTGCAACCGTATAAGTGTCATGTGGAGTACTGATGACAATACAAGATCTCTCTTCTGCCAACTTTTTAATTGTCATAGAGATAGGTGCTCCTTCACATACAATAATACAAGACGCATTCATCTCAATCGCACAAAGTTGTGATTCATAGCGATTCCCCAATATCACCAGATCGTCTTCCTCTATATAATTTTCCATCAAATCTGGATTCGCTGCTGCAATCAATACCTTTCCTTTTGTAAAATATTCCTCTTCATTCCCTACTACCATTTTAGCATCTAGAGTTTCTAAAATATTTTTGTACTTCGTATGCGCTGTTGCCAATATTCTGCTGTCATAAACGTCCATATAAGAATTAGCGATATCTCCAATCGTAATTAAACCTTCTAATCTATTTTGCTTGGTAATAGGCAGAGTCACCACATTATTTTCTTTCATTAAAGTCCATGCTTTCTTTAAAGAAATATTTCTTGATACTCCTTCTACCTCTCGAATCTCAATATCTTTTATCTGTGTCCTCACATCTGAAATATACTCTGGTTCTTTTACATGAAAGCGCTGTAGAACATATTGTGTTTCCTCATTGATTTGTCCAGCTCTTTTTGGAATATACTCTTCCTCTTTCAGCTTTCTTTTTAAGTTTGCATAAGCAATAGCAGAACAAATAGAATCCGTATCCGGATTTTTATGTCCTACTACAATAATAGAATTTTTTCTTGCTGTCATTCTTCTTCCTCATTTCTTATCATTTCTCTATTTTTTAACAGAACATTCTCTATCATTCTTTTGATATTTAAAGCTTCTATCTCCATCATATTGTATTTTTGATAAGTTTACAAGATATTTATACAAGTTTTGTATTTTCTTTTTATTTATGATACAATAAGAACATGTTTATTCTAACATAATCATAAATAAAGTAAAGGATGGTGTTTTTATGAGTGATACAAAGATGGAAACTATGGACGACTATAAAGAAGAATTAGAAGCTTCTTTTAAGAAAATTAAAGAAGGCGATATTTTAACTGGAACAGTGATTGCTATTTCAGAAAAACATGTCACTTTAGATTTAAAATATTATACAGAAGGCATTATCTCTGCGGAAAATTTGAGCAATGATCCGAACTTCAACCCAAAGACAGAACTCCATATCGGAGATGAAGTCACTGCTACTGTCATCGCAAAAGATGATGGAGAAGGACATATTCTTCTTTCTAAAAAAGAAGCGAATGATACTTTAGCTTGGGATAAACTTCAGGAATATCTGGAAAAAGGCACTGTATTAACGGTTAAAATTGGCGGCATTGTGAATAAGGGAGTTGTCACTTATGTTGAGGGAATCCGCGGATTCATTCCTGCTTCTAAATTAGATGTAGCATATGTAGAGAATACAGAAGAATGGCTGAATAAAACAGTAGAAGCGATTGTTATCACAGTAGATAAAGAAAATAAAAAATTAGTACTCTCTGCAAAAGAACCTGCTCTCGAAAAATTATCAGAAGAAAACAAGAAAAAAGTTTCTAATATTGTGGTAGGTTCTGTGGTAGAAGGGATAGTAGAATCTATCAAACCATATGGAGCATTTGTCACATTAGAAAATGGACTTTCTGGCTTACTTCATATTTCTCAGATCAGTGAAAAACGCATTAAAAATCCATCTTCTGTCTTAAGTGAAGGGCAAAAAGTTACGGTACAGATCACTTCTGCAGAAAATGGGAAGATTGGATTAAGTATGAAATCTTTAAATAAGCAGGAAGAAGCAGAAGAGAATCATTCTGAGGAAATTAACTATGAGCTTCCAAAAACAGAAGAAATTGGAACAGGATTAGGAGAATTATTGAAGAAACTAAAGATATAAAATTATCTTTAGTTTGATGATTCATTCTTTTTTAGATAGAATATTTTGGATACATTTTGATGAAAGGTTCGCGCAGGACGGGCTGCCTATTCCAACGAAGCCGCGCTCTCGCTCCGTTCCAGACGTAGCGGTACTAAGCG
>CAJUHN010000390.1 GCA_910585935.1 uncultured Lachnospiraceae bacterium
CCTAACAGGACTGCTCATTAAGTGCCGACGTCTTCCAAGGGGCTTCTTTTGGAATACGTCCTTGCCTCCGCTAGGTTGTGGCTATTCTACTTTTTGAAAAGAGAAGCTCACGATAATAATAGTCTAGAATAGAAAGGCTGAATAATAACATTTTTATCGAAAATAATGAAATTTTTATATATTATATTTCTTCTAATATCTCTTTTGCCAGTTTTTGTATTTTTAAAATTTCCTGTTTTTCTGATTTTTCTTCTATCTCTTGTGACAACTCATAGATCTCTTGTACTAATTTCTTTGTCGTCAAAAATTTTTCTACCAACTGTAATTTTTCTTCATATCCTTTTAATATCCTATTACATCTTTTGATTAAATCATGAACTCCCTGTCTTGTAATACCATAATTTTCTGCTGCCTCACTTAAAGAAAGATCATTTAATACTACATCTTCATAAATCTGTTTTTGATGTTTTGTTAAAAGTTCCCCATAAAAATCAAATAATAATGCCTGTTCTACTATCTTTTCCATCTTTCTACATATAAGTCCCTTTAAGTTGTACTAATTTTGGACGATATCCATTCTCCTGTAATGCGGTCACAATTTCTTCTTTATGCTCTTTTCCATAAGCTTCTAATGTAATTCTAAGTTCTACTGTCATACTTCGGTTGATGCTGACAAATTGATTATGATCCAGCTTTATGATATTCCCCTGTAAATCTGCGATAATTTTTGAAACCTTCACTAATTCCCCCGGCTTATCGGGAAGAAGTACAGATACTGTAAAAATTCTTTCTCTCTGAATCAATCCATTTTGGACTACAGAAGCCATAGTGATCACATCCATATTTCCACCGCTCAAAATAGAAACTACCTTTTTATTTTCCGGTTTTAACTGCTTTAACGCTGCAACTGTCAAAAGTCCGGAATTTTCTACAATCATCTTATGATTCTCCACCATATCCAAAAAGCATACAATCAATTCTTCATCTGGTACAGTCAAAATCCCATCTAAATTCTCTCGAATATAAGGGAAAATCTTACTCCCCGGCGTCTTCACTGCTGTACCATCTGCAATCGTATTCACACAAGGCAATGTGACTACCTCTCCTTTTTCAAAAGAAGTCTTCATACAACTAGCTCCCTCTGGCTCTACTCCGATCACTTTAATTTTAGGATTTAAAAGCTTTGTCAATGTGGACACTCCCGTCGCCAATCCGCCGCCGCCGATAGGCACTAATATGTAATCCACTGTTGGCAATTCCTTAAAAATCTCCATCGCAATAGTTCCCTGTCCAGTTGCCACATCCAGATCATCAAAAGGATGAATAAATGTATATCCTTTCTCTTCTGCCAATTTTATCGCATATTCACATGCCTCATCATATACATTTCCATATAAAACTACTTCTGCTCCATATCCTTTTGTACGATTCACTTTAATTAAAGGAGTCGTCGTTGGCATAACAATAACTGCCTTACAACTATAGCGTTTTGCCGCATACGCAACTCCCTGCGCATGATTTCCCGCAGATGCTGTAATTAATCCCTTTTGTCTTTCTTCATCTGTCAAAGTACTAATTTTATAATAAGCCCCTCTTAACTTATACGCTCCTGTCAACTGCATATTTTCTGGTTTAAAAAAGACTTTATTTCCTGTCACTTCTGAAAAATAATCACTATATACCAACTTTGTTTCTAAAGTTACTCTCTTTACCACATCGCTCGCTTCTTCAAATTTTTCTAAAGTCATCATATTATTATCCTCCTCCTAGTCAGTCCCTATTCTTTTCTCATAACCGTTTTCTCTTATTCCATTTTTTCTTCTTTTTTAAAAAGTGCATTCACAAAATCCTCTGCATGGAACTTCTGTAAATCTTCTATTTGCTCTCCTATCCCGATATATTTCACTGGAATCCCATATTCTGCCTGAATTGCCACCGCAATTCCTCCCTTTGCTGTTCCATCTAACTTTGTGAGAATAATTCCAGAAACATCCGTAGCTTCTTTAAATTGTTTTAATTGAGAAAGCGCATTCTGCCCTGTTGTCCCATCTAATACAATCAAATTTTCCCGATAAGCCTCCGGAAACTCTCTATTGATCACACGATCGATCTTTTTTAACTCTTCCATCAAATTTTTCTTATTATGCAGTCGCCCCGCTGTATCACAGATCAAAACATCTGCCTTTCTAGATTTTGCAGCCGCAATCGCATCATAAATAACTGCAGCCGGATCAGACCCCTCTTGCTGTGCGATAATATCCACCCCTGCACGATGCGCCCATTCTGTGAGCTGTTCAATCGCAGCAGCACGAAACGTATCCGCCGCCGCCACAATCACCTTTTTCCCTTTTTCTTTCAACTGTCCTGCCAATTTCCCCACTGAAGTAGTCTTTCCCACTCCATTCACCCCGATTACCAAAATAATAGACATCTTATTTTCAAACTCATAAGCATTATCTCCCAACTCCATCTGTTCCTTAATGCTATTGATCAAAAGCTCTTTACAATCAATTGGATTTTTAATTTTATTTTCCTTCACCTTCTCCTTTAAATCATCCATAATCGAAGTCGTTGCATTAATTCCAATATCTCCCATGATCAATATTTCTTCTAATTCTTCATAAAACTCATCATCAATACTAGAAAATCCATTAAAAATAGAATCAATTCCTGACACAATATTATCTCTAGTTTTTGTCAATCCTGCAACTAATTTACTAAAAAATCCTTTTTTTCCTTCCGCCATACACAACTTCCTCTCTCTTCTTCGTATAAAAAATAATATCAATATCATCTTTCATTATAACAAAAACTTCAGATTCTATGAACCACTTTTAGAATCTTTATTATACTATATCACCGAGTTTCCGCACAGAGCAAAAACTTTCCAACGAAGCCGCGCTCTCGCTCCGTTCCAGACGTAGCGGACACTAAATTCGC
>CAJUHN010000391.1 GCA_910585935.1 uncultured Lachnospiraceae bacterium
AAGCCGCGCTTTCGCTCCGTTCCAGACGTAATGGTACTAAATTCGCAGCCCTTTATAGGACTGCTTATTAAGTACCAACGTCTTCCAAGGGGCTTCTTATGGAATACGTCCTTGCCTCCGCTCATTCATTGCTATTCTACTCTTTGAAAAACAGATGTTATGATAACTTATGAAATAGAAGTGAGGAGATATGCAGAAAGAATTTTCAGAGAGATTAGTATTTATATAGAATCTAGAGTTTTGCAATTATTTAAGTTAGATTATTATGAGAAAGGATAAAACGGATATGGCAAACTACATTATCCGATTATTGGAATGCAGTTAGATTGGGTGTTTGATAACAGAGATTACTTGGAAAGTGGGAGAATCAGAGGTACTATGCTTACAAGGTGATACCCGTTTTCTTGTATCGGTTATGTGCCGCCTTGCAAGATATCTACTCCTTCTATGCAGGGAATAATAAGAGAAGTTTAGCCCTGAAAAACAAAAAATTTGCGATTTACGTAGCCAGATTAACCATTCACGAAGTAGATGTTAGAAATCCCCCTTATTTTTCCGATAAGTTAATTGAAGACTGGAGGTGGTAGAAACGATAAAAATTGCGGTGTGTGATGATGAAAAAAATATAAGGTCTTATCTTGTTTCGCTCATAAGGAAACAGGATATTGAGTGTAGTATTATAGAATATGACTCTGCCGATGCGTATCTGTTAGACGGCAGAGAGCATGATCTTATATTTCTGGATATAGAGATGGACGACTTCGGTACAGGTCTGAACGGCATGGGGCTGGCAAGACATATCCGGGGCATGGAGGTACAGAAACAGCCCATCATCATTTTTGTAACAGGGTATGAAAAGTATGTCTATGACGCATTTGACGTAGGAGCGTTTCAGTACCTGGTAAAGCCCATAGATGAACAGAAATTTGCAGAGGTGTTTGGACGGGCAACGGGGCAGATCGTATCAGAGGCGGAACAGAGGAAGAAAAAACTTGTGATCCAGTATGGCGGCGAGGGAAAAGTCATACTACTGAATGACATTTATTACATGGAAAGCCGGAATCACAATATTATCCTATACCTGAAAAATGGAAATATAGAATATTATGCGAAAATCGGGGATTTGGAGAAGGAACTGGCGGAACAGTTTTACCGCATCCACCGGGGATACCTTATTAACCTTTTTCATGTGGAGGGATATGATAGAACGGAGGTAAGGATGGCGAATGGGGATAGGCTGCTGCTTTCAAGGTATAAATATGATGGCTTTGTGCAGGCATATATGGATTATATTTCGGAGGAAAGCCTATGAGCCAGCCAGCATTTGAAATAATCAACAGCATATTGGAAATCTGGAAGATTGCTATACAGTCCATCATGTTCCTTGTTTTGTGGGCAGCGGTTTTTGGTGGGAAGAAAGGGAAAAAAGACAGCATTATGGGAGTTTTGTTTATCTTTGCAAATCTAGGGCTTGGGATGCTTCCATTTGCTGTATGGGTTCGGTATGGCGTTTCAGCTTTCGGCATAATGGGTTATGTTTGGATATATTATAAAAAGCAGATTGGAAAAGCATTTTTTGTAATACTTGCTTTTTATAATCTCCATTGTCTAGGCTATTTGATGGCAAGCAGTATTTATGAAAAAGTAATGAGCATTATAATGAAAAGTATTGATTTTCGGCAGGATAGTTACCTACAGGAAATGAATCGCTGTATAATAGTTGGCATGTTTTGCTTGGTATTTTCTTATTCTGTATTATTTGTGGCAATGACGCTTATTTTGTACAGAATTATGAAGAATGTAACCATAATGGTGTGGCATGATGTTATTCTGCTTTCTATCCTAAATTTTGTCGGGAATATGATTACAAGAATCATCAGTGGGTTGCTTGCTGTAAAGATAGACAATGGGTTTTTTATTTTATTTGATGAGAAACCAGATCTGTTATGGAAAATACCGCTGATTGCAGTTTTTATATTTGCAGGGGAAACAGCGCTGATTTATTTCTGGCAGAGAAACCAGCTTCTGCTTTCTGAAAGACAAAAGCATTTTGTGGAGGAACAGCAGGTCAAAGCCATGAAAAAGCGTTTGGAAGAAGCAGAGAATTTTTATGGCAGCATCCGTAAGGTGAGGCACGAGATGAAGAATCATATGGCGAACATCAAAGGGTTAGCAGAGGTTGGACAGTATGTGAGATAGAGGACTACGTCCAGAAAATGGATGAAACCATGCAGGAGCTGGAATATAAGTATGTGACTGGAAATGCGGTTACAGATGTCATCATCAATGACAAATGCCGCAGGGCGGAAAAGGCGGGAATCCAGTTTGATGCAGATTTCTGGTATGGAGGGGAAATTCCTGTGTTCGATTTAGGGATTATCCTAAATAACCTTCTAGATAATGCCATAGAAGCCTGTGAGAAGCTGGAATCAGGGAAAGGGTTCATACGCATTACTCTGAAACGAAAGAAACAGTTTTTATTGCTGGAAGTCGAGAACAGCTTTGATGGGGATATTCCTATAAGAAAAGGTAGTTCGTTTCCGGCTACAACAAAACAGAGTGTCCTGCCAGATATAGTCACAGAACATGGGATTGGTCTTGAAAATGTGCGTGATGTGGCTGGGAGATATTTTGGTGGGGTAAACATAAAAGTGAAGGGGGATATTTTTCATGTGACAGTCATGTTACAACAGGGAAATTAGGATAAAATTGTGTAACAGAAAAAGAAAGGAGAGAATGTATTATGAGTATTTTAGGAGTAAGCAATGCCACGATAAGTGAATACCAACATACAGGCAGGACACAGAAAAATGCTACAAATGGAGCAAGTTTTACAGAACGGACAGCACAGGATCAGGGGGTTTCAGATGTAGAAAAACTGGAGAATTTCAAAAAAGAAATCTGGAATGAGATAAATTCCATGCCG
>CAJUHN010000392.1 GCA_910585935.1 uncultured Lachnospiraceae bacterium
CCTTTCTTGTCTATGCGAACCTTTTAGCAAAATGTTGTGATTTCTTACAAACATCTATAAATCTGATTTTTCTTGATAGTTCTGTATTTTTAAAATTGAGTTTCTTAAATTTATATTTATAAAAATATTTTCTTATCTTAAGGGACTTTTTTTATGAAAATAATAGTAAAAGATATGAATAAAAAATTAGAAAATAAACATATTTTACATAGATTTTACAAAAACTATATAAGAAGTTATTAGTGAAAAAAAGAAAGGTTATTATAATTATAAAAGACTTGTAAAGAATAAAAACTATATAAAATTATAAGAAATGGAGAGAAAAGAGATGTCACTTACGGATGTAGAAATGATATTTTTATTTCTAGGCGGTCTGGGAATGTTTTTATTTGGAATGGATGCTATGGCAAAAGGTCTTCAGCAGTATGCAGGCGGAAAGATGAAACATTTAATGGGAGTTCTCACAGGAAATCGATTTTTAGGAGTATTGATGGGAGCGATTATTACTGCTATCATACAAAGTAGTTCTGCAACAACAGTTATGATTGTAGGCTTTGTAAATGCAGGGATTATGAATTTAACACAAGCAGTTGGTGTGATCATGGGAGCGAATATTGGAACTACTATTACTAGCTGGATTGTATCTATGAGTGAGTGGGGAAAAGTGTTGAAACCAGAATTTTTCGCTCCGGTTTTAGTTTTTATTGGAGTGATTTTATTTGTATTTATAAAGAACAATAAGAAAAAAGAAGTAGGAGAGATTTTTATCGGTTTAGGGCTTTTATTTATCGGTTTAAGCTTTATGTCTGATGCGATTACTCCTTATCGAGAGGCACAAATATTTAAAGACGCTTTCCATATATTAGGAAAAAACCCTATTCTTGGAATTCTAACAGGAGCAGTTGTGACAGCGATTATCCAAAGTTCTTCAGCTTCTGTAGGAATTTTGCAGACGTTAGCATTGAATGGAATTGTGAATTTTCGATCTGCGATTTTTATTACATTAGGACAGAATATTGGTACTTGTGTGACAGCATTAATTTCTAGTACAGGAGCACATCGAACAGCAAAAAGGGCGGCTGTGATTCATTTATTATTTAATGTATGTGGAACAGTATTGTTTGGAATATTGATGTATCTTTTATTTTGGTTTAATGGAAGTTTAGCGGATTCTTCAATTAGTACAGTGCAGATTTCTATTTTCCATACGATTTTTAATGTGACAAATACCTTGTTACTTTTCCCGTTTGCGAATCAACTTGTGAAATTATCTGGTATTATAATAAAAGAAAAAGAAGATACACAAAAGACAGAAATTACAGTGTTGAAGGATAATTTAGATGACCGTATTTTAGAAACTCCCCCTTTTGCTTTATCTGTAGTGCAGAAAGAAATTTTGTATATGGGAGAGATCACATTGGAAAATGCGAATAAGGCGATAAAGGCTATTTTAGAAAATGAAAGAGAGGTTGTAGCAGAGGTATTAGAAAAAGAAGAAGTGATCAATGGGTTTGAAAAAATATTGACAGAATATTTAGTAAAAATCAATAATTGTTCCTTAGATGAGAAAGAATATGATTTAGTAAAGGATTATATGAATACTGTGAGTGATTTAGAGAGAATAGGGGATCATGCAGAAAATTTGGCAGAGTTAGCAGAAAATAAAATAAAACATGGAATTCATTTTTCAGAAGAGGCAACAAAAGATATAAAGGAAATTTATCAATATGTGTCAAGCGCTGTACAAAATGCTTTAGATGCCAGAAGAGAAGAAAAGCCAGAATTTATCCGGGCAGCATTTCGCTTTGAAGAGATAGTGGATAATTTAGAAGAAGATTTTAGAGAAAAGCATATTACACGCTTAGCGAATGGAGAATGTAATATTGAGGCAGGAGTGATTTTTTTAGATGCTATCAGCAACTTAGAACGTATCTCTGATCATGCTGATAATATTGCAGGCTATGTAAAAAATACATTATAGAGGTATTTTTTCAATTTTTATAAAAGAAAATGAAATAAGTTACAGTTTCCCTTTTTTGTTCTATTGTTATCGTGAAAATCTTTTTTTTCAAAAAGTAGAATAGCCAATAACCTAGTTACGGCAAGAAGGTATTTAGGAAGAAGCCCCTTAAAAGACGTCGGCACTTAATAAGCAAACCCGTTAGGGTTAGCGAATTTAGTGTTCGCGTAGTTTTGAGCGAAAGCGCAGCTTCTTAGAATACTTTCTTGCCGTAGCAACTCTTTGGCTTTCAAGTAGTCTGAATTTTAACATAAATAAAAATTATAGATTTTTATAATTTCTAAAAAAGATTATTGATTATTTAACTGTTTTTCTCAAAGATTGGATTTTATCTAATGAAAGTTTTGTACACTGTTGAATTTGTTCATCATTCATTCCTATAGAAATCATTTGTATAGCGACTTCTTCTCTTTCTTTTATTCTTCCTTCTTTTAATCCTTCTTTTAATCCTTTTTTTAATCCCTCTTTTAATCCTTCTTCTAATCCCTCTTCTAATCCTTCTTCTCTAGCCTCTTCCCGTTCTATTCTCTTTGCGACTTCTTCATTATATTCTAATGTTAACATATTCAACACCTCCGAACTATTTTTCACTAAAAATTCTTTTAAAATATTTCTTTCTATACATTTTTCTATCGCTTTCTGAAATGCTTTTTCTTTCTCGTCTTCTATTTTTTGTTGTTCATAGACGGTATTTACAAATTCACTGTATTCCTTTAAAATACTATTTTGATGTAAAATCTTATGTTGAGAGGAATAACGAATATCTATTACTTTTACAATTAATTCTAATGGAATACAATCTAATTTTTCTTTAAACGCATCAGATAATTTTAATATTTTTTCTGTCACTTTTTTTCTATGAATACATAAATTATCTTCTCCATTATAAAGTA
>CAJUHN010000393.1 GCA_910585935.1 uncultured Lachnospiraceae bacterium
ATATAAAGAGCGTCATTTGGTTGAGTGCTTTTTCCAAAAGCTCAAATGGTTTCGCGGAACTGCCACCAGATATGGCAAACTGGATGCTTCTTTTCTCGCCTTTGGTTACCTCGCTTCTATCGCTGTTTTGTTGATTTACCTCAACTTTCCCTATTTTTCAAACAAGGCCTAGATATCCGCCCTTATAAATCGCCTTATAGCCAAAATATCGTCAGTAGATGTATGCGAAGGCCTTTGCCAACAATTTTGATTTTACTCTCTGCGTATATGGAAAAAGAAACACGTCTGAACCGCACGATACCGGCATCTATGCCCCGCTGATATAAAGTGCGTTTTCCGAGAAGCAAGCCCTACCGGTGTATTCCAAATTGTGTACATATACAGAGTAAATGACAAGCGAAGAACAGTATCTACTGAGCCCCTCTACTATACTTCATATCCACACTTTTTTACTACCAGGAACACGGCCCAGCGGCGCTGCTCTCAGTTCATATTTATACGCATATCCTCTTTTTATTTTTTCATTTTTGTGTTATTCTGAATTATATTATTTTAAAGAAGGAAATACCATGCCCAGAAGATTATGCAAAAGAAAGATATTCCTCAGCTCCACGATCCGTAATCTGCTGGAAGAGAGAGCGGCCATCTACGCGAGATTACAGCGGCCTTTTAACCATGTTGAATTTGACATTATCGCAAGTGACAGGCCCGAAACCCTCCATATGTCCGGTGATGATTTGCAAACACGTGCGGGATATAACCCGAATCTGTTTATCTTAAATCAGATCAGATACGCGGATTACTATGTAATTCTTTTAAACGATACGTATTATGGAGAAAAAAGCATCCGAGACCCTGAGGCTGTTGGTAAGCAGGAACGCATTATATCCATAACACATGCGGAATTCCGGTCAGCTTTTCGACACGCTCAGCCGATATTCGTGTTTATTGACCGTCACACTTGGTATCGCTACCTGATTACCCTCGGCGGGAAAATCCCTTTTTATAAAATTTGGAATAAGGACAGCCGCGTATATGGTCTGATTCGAGAAATCAGGAGATATCACAAAGGAATAAATGTTACGATTTCCACCTTTTCTTCTCCGACGAATCTTGTTGATAAAATGGAACATATATTTAACACATATGACAAATCAAAGTATGTCTTTTCTGAATTTGATGAGGAAGTCTGCAACAGCGGCGATGTAATTACCGCAATATGGGAGGTCATCAATGAGGGATGCATAGTTTGGAAAAACAGATTTTTTAAAGAACAGAACCCATCATTACGAAGATTCATAAGGGAAAGTGGCAAGTCGCTTATAAAGCCCAAAAAAGACATTCCATTTCCGACGAGATTCATGACCTTTATAAAAAAATGGTTCCAATACGTGAGGATTATCATTAGAGGGCGGAAAAGCACGGCGGAGAAAACCCGATATCCGATTGACGAGACATATCCTGGAGAAAAGGTCAGGTTAACGGTGAGATATATAGCCCCCCAGTCAGCAGGTGAAGTCGTATCCTCGTGGGCCATGGTTGACTCAGAGGGAAAGAAAATTTACCGAAATCTTGTTCCATTGGAGGCAGAATATTTTGTCGAGAGAACAAAACAGAGAAGGAAAGATCTATTTTCGAAGCAGCGAGAAAAATGTGCGGATAGAAGAAATTCTTGAATATCTGAACTTGAGATCGGACTCGGAAATACGCTTTCAAGAAACACCCCGTATACAAGAGGCCGAGTATGCTGTCCTGATCGTAGGAAAGGGAAATGAAGAAAAATCGCCCTCCGTAGAAGAGAGAAAAACGCTCCTGGCCATGCAGCATTGTATTTTTCTCGTGGAAAAAGTGCTTTTTGAGGATTATGAAACATATGGTAAAAAAGAAGAAATCTCCGACAACCCAGCCTATCGGGTTATCCGGTTTTTTAATGAAAACCAGGAAAATAGGCGATGGATATATACATATACAGCCGCAAACAAAATCAGCAGTATTATCGGAAAGATCATACTGTCAGAGTATTTCAGCATTGATTTCTCCAGAGCAGAAGTTAATGTAAAGCCTGGGGAATATTTTGAAAATACATTGACATTCAAAAATACGGGCTATACTCGATTAAACGGATACTTTATAGGCGGGCTCTTTATCCACAATACCGGAAAGCATCGGCCCAGGCTCGAGAATTTTGATCCAATCATAAAAATGACGTATCCTCATGATGAAATCCAAATGAATATGAATTTTCAGGCTCCGGATATTACGGGAAGCTTCGCCTTTTACGTGATTATTAGAAAAAGCGGGCTTATTTTGAATATGGAGGATTCAATCAGAAAATTTATTCTCCATGTAGCAAGTGAGGACAACGCAGCGTCATGCGATGCGCTTTTGCTGGAGGAATCTCCACCAAACGGAATCCTATTTACAGATAAAAAAGATTTTATAAAGACGTGGAGACTAAGAAATACCAGCGGGGAAAATTGGAGAAAGATCATATTTAAAGTTAAGTTTGAAAGCGTAACACACTATTTTTGCAAAGAAAGGAAAAAGGTATATTATGACGTACCAAATGGAAGCGAGTTCACAATATCCGCAAAACTCTACTCACCGGATATACCAGGTAAATATACCGTCTACTATCAGTTGCTACGGGAGGACGGAACGGAGATTATAACCGATGGCCCTATATGTTGTTCTGTCGTAACTCAATATGAAAGGCAATCAAGGTTTGAGATTATTTGAGGCCGTACCTAGAGTCTGTTTTAAAACCTTGATATTGTGCGCAAAGAGGTAACATGGAAAAATGAAGCACATGAAAAGACATGAAATCAGTGAAAAATAACGGAAAAGGATCAAGGACTTGTTTCCGCCCGAAAAGAAGCCGCAAGAAGGGCGGCCAGGAAAAAGC
>CAJUHN010000394.1 GCA_910585935.1 uncultured Lachnospiraceae bacterium
GACCAAAACCGACCACAGAAATTTATAAAAAGAAGATACAAAACTTTGTCTATAGCGAAAAAGAAAAGAAGAAAAATATGACATTCATCAGAAAGGCGCAGAAAGAAGAAGGCTATCAATGCCAAAATTGTTTCCAATTTTTTGAAGCAACAATAGCATATGAAATAATAAAAAAAGAAACAGAAGAAAAAATGAAATGTCAAACAGTAGCAGAATATCATGAAAATCCAAGCGATGAAACAAAGTACAAATGGATTTGCAAGAATTGTTGTAGTTATGTAGAATTATAAAAAAATATTTTAAGTTAACTCGTTGTGTTAGTTGAATGAAAAGTTGGAATTGATAAAGGTATTTTTTTTGATATTTATATTTATCATAAGTAAAAAATCATATTTTATAAGTATTCTTTCATTCAACTAGCACCATAGGTTAAGTTAAAGTTTAATTTTTTATAGAAGTTATCTATATCACAAAGAAAAGATATAATTGATTTGTTCATAGTTTATTTTTTTGTAAGTTTAAATTGATAATATCAAAAAAATAAATTTATGGACTTTTATTTTTTATCAAACTTATGATAATGAAGGTTATTTTATAAAATAGTATGATAAAAAATATTAATATAATAAAGAAGGAAAATGTATTTTTACATGGGATAATGTGGGCTAGAAAAGATTTATACTTATGAGGCTCATAGAAATATAACAAAAATTACATGGAAATATCATAAAAAAGATAAATACTCTGGGTTATGAAAGCGGTAACGATGATGAAAGCAGAATAGGAAGTCTATATTTTTATAATGAGTTAGGCTGGTTATTAGAAGAAAGAGTACCAGAAAAAGTAGAAAAAGATATTACTTGGTATAAATTAACGACCTATGAATATGATAAGGTCGGAAATTGTATCAAAGAAAGATATTATAAAGAATATCAAACCAAAACAAGTAAATTTGGAAAAGTACATGATATTTCTTATCGATATGATAGAAAAAACCGTTTAATCGAAGTAATAGATAATACCAGAGCGGCTATTTCGTATCAATATAATTGCCAAAATCAAATTACATACGAAGAAAGAAAAATAAATGAAACAACAAAACAGATATTTACCTATCAATACGATGCTGCAGGAAATTTAGTTCGTTCTTCTCAAACCGTAGATAAAGCTGGTTGTGGAAAAGAATTTGCGAGTATAAAATATAGTTATGATAAAAATGGAAATATGATTAAAATAACTCTTCCCTATGGAGCAGAAATTCGGCAGGAATATGATGTATTAGATCGGCTCATCAGTGAAAAACAAATAGAAAAGAAAACAGGAATTAAGAATCATATAAAATATGAGTATGATAAAGCTGGAAATGTAGTAAGAGTTACAAATCAAGAGGGAAAAGAACTTCGTCTGGAATATGATTATAAAAATCAAGAAATCCGTCAAATAGAAATAGATGGAAGTGTCACAAGGAAGTTTTATAATAAAAATGGTTTCTTAGAAAAAATAATAAGTCCTAATCAATATAAAGAAGAAATTGATGATGGAGAGGGTTATGAAATGATTTATGATAATCAAGATAGAATCATAAAGATATGGAATCCCGATGGAAAAGTAATACAAAAACAAAGATATGATAAGGCAGGAAGATTAGAAAGAAAAGAAGATGGATTAGGAAGCGGAGTCCATTATACTTATGATTTCGGAGATCGGCTGATTCAATTAAAGACCACAGGGAAAGCGACCCAAGAATATGAATATGATGCGAGTGGAACAATTATCGGGATCAAAGATGGAGTAGGAAACAGAATAACCTATGAATTAGATTTATGGGGAAGGATAATTGAAGTACAAAAAGGAAATGGAAACAGAGAATATTATGGATATGATTATGCAGGAAATAGAAGTTATAGTATAGATGGCGAAGGAAATAAAACTACATATGAATATAATGCAGCTAATTTATTAGCAAAACGAACCGATCCGATAGGAGAAAGCGAATATTATTTTTATGATATCGGAAATCGCCTGAGCAAAAAAATAGATCGGAATGGGACAGAAGTCTGTTATGAATATAGCTTATATGGAGATTTAATCTATCGTAAAGAAAATAAAACAGGCTTATATGAAAGTTATCAATATACTCCCGATGGATTGTTAAAAGCAGCCGTAACAGAAGGAATCGCATATCAATATCTATATGATAAAAAAGGACAATTAAAAGAAAAGAGAAGCAGTGGAAAAGTTTTATTGTCTTATGATTATGATAAAAATGGAAATCTGATTAAGCAGAGAGATATAACAGGAAAAGAAATCCAGTATACTTATAATCGTCAAGACCAGATAAAAGAGATTTATGATAATGGAAAGAAAATCGCTTCTTATGAATATTATTCAGATGGAAGAAAAAAATCTATGAGAAATGGAGAACATTTATTCAGCGAATATGTATATGATGAAGACAAAAATTTAATTCGTTTAAAAACGAAATTAGAAGGGAAAGAACTTTTATCTCAAGAATATGAATATGATGGGAATGGAAATTGTATTAAAAAGAAAGAAAGAGGAAGACAGACCTGTTATAGATATGATGAAGAAAATCGTTTAACCCAAGTAAAGTATCCAGAATATGAGGAAAGATTATATTATGATAAGGCAGGAAATCGTATTAGAAGAGAAGGAAGAAAGGGAGAAGAACGGTATTTTTATAACAGAAAAAATGAATTAATTGGGTATGAAGCAGAAGGAAAAAGAGAAGAACTCCGATACGATAGAGCAGGAAATATGATAGAAAATCAGAAAGGCAAGTATTTCTATGATGGTTTCGGAAGAATGAAAAAAATAGAAACAAGAGAAGGAAAAGAACAGAAGAATTATTATGATGCAGAAGGCTTGCGGTATCAAATAGA
>CAJUHN010000395.1:0-2491 GCA_910585935.1 uncultured Lachnospiraceae bacterium
TTCATTTAGAATTTACTGCCACACACATCACATTTATAGGTCTTCGATACATGACCCACCGCAAATATCCCAAATGTCAATGCGGATGCTGCTTTGTTTGTCATGCTGATTTTATGTATTTTGGTGGAATGGCATATCGGACATTTGGGAAGATTATTATAATCTTTTTCCCACATTTCTAACTCACGCCACCCATCAGGCCTTTTAGGGATAACTGGATTAGTTACTGCTTTTCCGCATCCCTTACAACGTATTTCTATACCGTCTTTTAATTTTACATATTCTGGATTAATAAGAATAAAATTACTATATAATATTGAATTCGCATATCTACAAGATATACATTCACACCATATTCTTCTCCAGCTTTTATCCTCATATTTATCTTCTGAATCAATAGAATAATAATACATATCAGGATGATCTAAATCTATCTTTTCTTTTTCATCATGGGTAGAAGACTCATTTTCTCCATCATCAAAAGAAGCATTGCATACTGGACACACTGTAAAATCTTTTGCTTTTTCAAATGGAAAAATCGTTCCACACGATTCACATACAATCTTCTTACCCATAACCACCCCTCAACTTTCTCGCTTCTTTTCTACTTCTAATTATACCACTACAACCCTATCTCCACAATAGAATCATGATACAATCAGAAAATATGTTCGGTCGTATTCCTTATATCCGCCCTAATCGTTACTTGTTTCTTCTCCGTAATTGTTTCCTCCTGCTTCTAATTTCTCTATTTAGTTTTCACGTTATTCAGTTGTAGCAATTAATTTGATTTTTGCGGCTTTGATTTTGTGCCGCTTTGAATGATATTAGATTTTGATTTGAATTTTATATGTGTTTGGTTGGTTGATAGTTGCTTTTGGTTTTACTGTTAATTTAATGGATCACTATCCAAATACTCATTAAGAGCTAATAACGTTTGTTCCCTCAATTGCTTTTTCCCTAGCTTGAAATCTGATATCAACTGTCTGGGTACACCTATCCGTTTAGCAATATATGTCTGTCTCTCCCTTTCTACCCTTTTAATCAGCTTCTCCCTTACTTCTTCCTGAAGAGTCATTTTTTTCTTAATTTCTTCTTGGTTTACCATAATTTCTCCTTCCATTATCTCTATCATATATACTTTTTGTCACAAAAAAATATTAAAATAAGACGTTGCTTATTTGGCAGCGTCTTTGTCACTCATTGTTATTTCTAGTTCATTATGGAAATATTGCAATGTCGAATATCTGTATATACGGTCAAATTTCTTCTTATCATACTTTGCGTTTTTACACATTAAGTAATTCACATAATTATCAATATACTGTTGGGCATCATTTTTTATGTATTCAATATTGTCTCGTGTCTCATTAAACTCGTCTTTATCCACAATGGCATCTGTATACCCTATATATCCACTATTTCTAATTATCACTATTTTACTGTAATCCAGTCCTGAGTTTGTTCTTTTAGATCGAATGCTCTTCTTAAATTTAAAAGCATATTTATGGTTAATGTGACTTCTAAATGGAATACAGATAAAATAGCCATAATGTGACTGCACTAATAAACAATTATATGGTCTATTGTTCTTTCTTACAATTTCTTTATATGGTGGATCTGGATAATCAGAATAAAATTTATTTGTTAAATTCAAAACCTGATAATCAAACGAGTCTTCTTTAGAACACATGTCATCTCCTTAGTAAAAATGGGAGAGCCTTTGCCCTCCCACAATTTTCATCACTCGGTCACTTTTATTTTACCGTTGAGTCAGAACCGTCACTCAACTCATCGCTCTGTCACTTTTATTTTACCGTCCTGTCAGAACAGTCACAGGACTCATATTGTGATGAAGGAATCACATAAGATTCCTTATTTATAATATACCCAAGTCTCGCCGAACATGCAACAAACATAAAATGAACATTCTGTGAACAAATATGTATATCATATTTTCAAACTACAAATCTTAGTATATCACAACCCTGCAATAAATCAACATATATTTACACTTCTTACCATGATTTTCATAGCGATTTCCATATGGAGCCAGATGTTGCTATCACCCAGCCCCATATTTCAATCCCATCTGGCCTAGATCAGATGTATAATAATCTGCCTTGCTAAAGCAGTTATTACCTTTTTGCACATAACCGCATGATGCTTATGGGACATCATGCGGCTGTACGATCTGATAAAGTGTGGTAGTCCTTTACCAGATTCCCATATACATTGTGGAGATGTATATAGGGTTTTGCATCATACAACTTCGTATCTTAAAACGCCATATGATACAAGAGCACTGTTATTGTTTTGTGGTCTGTATACCGTTGTGGAGTCGATATACATAATGGCTAATGGGCTGTGACACCACATTAGCCTACGGAGAAGATTGATATATGAATACTGTAATATTACAGATAATTGTCTGGCACTGGCTGCTTTCTATAATCTGGATTTTCCATAATGCCAGACACCGCCAATGCCG
>CAJUHN010000395.1:2522-2865 GCA_910585935.1 uncultured Lachnospiraceae bacterium
TTATATACACTACACGGCTTACGATCCTTTCATGTATATATACTTCTCCTTCCCCTTATAGGGAATTTCAAAACGCCGTATTTACGGGCTTTCTAAGCATTTTTTGCAAGAGTTTCACCCTGATTTTGACCATTTTTTATAAAACAATTCATGAATTCATCTCTATGCAACTTAAAGAGAAAATTCAAGATTGTTGCACGAATATCTGAATTATTATCATCTGTAGCATAAATCACAAGCTGCATAATAGTTTCTTGATCCAGTTCTTTACTGACTTTCGCAAGTAACTGTGTCATGTTACGGTTTTTCAAAGAGAAAAAAGTCTCTTTACTCATTTCTGCCT
>CAJUHN010000396.1 GCA_910585935.1 uncultured Lachnospiraceae bacterium
AAGCCGCGCTTTCGCTCCGTTCCAGACGTAGCGGTACTAAATTCGCGAACCCTTGTGGATTTGCTCATTAAGTACCAACGTCTTCCAAGGGGCTTCTTATGGAATACTTCCTTGCCTCCGCTGGTCGGTTGGCTGTTCTACTTTTTAAAAAGTGAGTTCCACTATAATCCTTTTTTAAGTAAATCTTTAGCTAAAAAATATACAACTATTTTCTTAATTTGGCATGTGTCTTATTGCTGAGAAACTCAAAATATGATATTCTAATAATACTCCTAATTCTCTGTCTTTCCATTTATCTACACATTTATAATGGAGGTAAAAATAATGAAATCAAATGAATCAGCAGAAAATTATTTGGAAACTATTTTAATTCTAAGCAAAAAAAAACCTGTCGTGCGTGGGGTTGATATTGCGGAAGAATTAGGCTTCAAAAAATCAAGTGTAAGTGTTGCTATGAAACATCTGCGAGAAAAACAACATATCACTGTATCAAGGGAAGGATATATCACTTTAACGGAAACTGGACTCCAAATTGCAGAAATGATCTATGAACGCCATCAGCTCCTTTCTTCTTGTCTAATACATCTAGGTGTCAATGAACAGACCGCATTAGATGATGCATGTAAGATTGAACACATTATCAGCCCAGAAAGTTTTGAAGCAATTAAACAACATATTACGCACCATTGCCACTAAGGACTGTTTCTTTCAGTCCTTTTATTATAGATATATTTCCTACTATTAAAAACAAAATATATATCCGTTACTTTTATTATAACTTAACTCGTTGTGCTAGCTGAATGAAAGAATACTCATAAAATAGAATTTTTTACTTGCTCGGAATAGAAAGCTCAAAAAAACACCTTTATAAATTTCAGCTTTCCAGTAAACTAGCACAACGAATTAATTTATCTATTTGATTATAAAATATTTTCTTGTTATCCGTAAGATATATTATGGTTTCATTTTCTATGAGCACACAATTTCAAAAAGGGAGTTAAATATATAGATCAATTCTCTTATAGATTTTAGCAGCTCTCATTTCTTCTTCTGAGATTTTTTTTATCACTTTCTGATCTATAAGAGCATCGGCAGAATCCTCTGCCTGTTCTATCATCTGCTCTTCCGTTTCTTCTAACAACTCTTCTGATACTTCCTCTACTACATCAGAAATTTCTTCCATACTTTCTGTCAATTCACCTTTTTCTTCTGTCTGAAGTGCTTCCTCTTTTAGCTCTTCTTTTCTTTCTTCTTCTGTCTTTGGTTTCATCTTTTCTGCTTCTTCGGCTATCTTCTCTCCTCGTTCCTTTGCTTCATCCATAATATGCCACATCTGTTCATTATTATATTCCTGTTTCGCAGCAGTAATTTGATCTTCATAAGAATGAAGCATCTCTAACTTTCTTTCGATTGCCTCTAGAGTATCACATTGCATATTTTTCAGGCTTTCTTTCTGATTTTCAAAAAATGTTATCTTATTTTCACATTCTGCCTGACGTTCCATTTTCTGTTGTGTACTTTTCAAACCCCCACTAGCCAAAGAGCGAAACCATAGACCACTTGTATTGATATTCACATTCATGAAATAATACACCACCTTTCTAGTCTAAAATATTTTTTTCTATTTATTTTTTATAATATCGGAAAAATAATAAAAAATAATATAGTCTAGTATAAAAAATAGTAAAATAATCTACTCACCACATGGTAATGTTTGTTTAGACAAATCAGAATTTGACCAATTATCCCTTTGAAACAAAGTGTTTCATTGGCTCATTTAAATGATATATTTCTATTAAATTTTCTTCCTTCCTCCCGAAGTTCGTAACTTCATTCGTTGGAGAATAACGCTTTTAACATTCTCGCAAGTCTTGATGTTTTTTCCTAACAAACTGGAAACTGTCATTGGATTACCTCATAGCGTAATCTAAGATATGAGTTCTCCAAAACTACACATTCTTGCAATTTCAACACACCTAATTTCGATAATTCGCTTTCTGACAATAAAGATTTTCCATCAATTAAAGTAGATGTATCTTTACCACCAATTAATACAGGTGCTACGACAATATCAATATAATCTATCAGCTTTTCACGAAGAAACAGTTCATTTAATGTACCACCAGTTTGTATCGTTATTCTCTCACAACTATATTCTGATTTAAGTTTTGTAAGAATATCTTTTAGCGATAGCCCATTTTGATATATGATATGGAGATTATTTTCTTTCATTTCAAATGCTGGATGTTTTTCGTTGGATGTAACCAACACAAATTGCTTTGATAAAGCACAAAAATAACGTATGCCATGTTCCTTTAAATGTTTATTATCAATTACGACAAAAGAAACGGGCGTTTTATTTGGCATGTCCGCTGTGTTAATCCCGATTTTGGCTTGCACTCTTCCGGAATTAAGTGACCATAAATCTGTTGTCTGCTCTATTTCATAATATTGATGTAATCCTTCTTTAACTCCTACAATTTTAGGAAAGTCCTTATCCACATCTAAATTGTCTGATGCGCCAGTACTGATTTTGCCATCAACAGACATTAGCATAAATAATGTTGTAATAGGTCTGTCCATTTTATCCCTCCAAATACCGATTTGTTGAATTGTTCAACGCCATTATTTTACCATAAGCACACACATAATTCCATTAATTTTTAGGTAATTGTGAAACTCCGAACATCATATCTATACTGACATTTTTGAGAATTGCTTTTACATATCTCCTCACTTAGATTTTTATAATTTATCGTAACATTCACTTTTCAAAAAGCAGAACAACCAACGAACCAGCGGAGGCAAGGAAGTATTCCATAAGAAGCCCCTTGGAAGACGTCGGCACTTA
>CAJUHN010000397.1 GCA_910585935.1 uncultured Lachnospiraceae bacterium
GTGCCGACGTCTTCCAAGGGGCTTCTTATGGAATACTTCCTTGCCTTCGCTGGTTGGTTGCTCTGATTTTGGAAAAGAGAGTTGATTTCATGATAATAATAGAATAACTCCCTTTTGGGAATTGTATATCCGTGGAAAACAGGTTTATGAAAATACATTGAAAGCAGCAGGTAAATATTTTATAATATTTTATAGTTAAGAATATAAATTGAAATTAGCGGAAACTGAAAGGAGAAAAGGCTTATGAAAACTAAAATTATTCCTAAACAAGAAACTGTTCCCTCATTTGATCCTAATGAAGTCGCGGTAAAATATATTGAATATTACTCATCTAGAGAGGCATACAACGAAGAAGAAATCACACCAAAGATCATTTCTAAAATATTAAAAGAAGTTTCTAAAGGTATAAATATTAACTTGTTTTTAGATCCTGACGGAGAATGCGACTGGATGGAAGTGCTCTCAGATGGAGAATGGCTGTATTTGGGTCGCTTCAAGTTTTATGAAGATGACAAGGAGGACGAATACTATTTTTCATATAATCCAGATTACGCTTCCACTGCTGCGCAGGCAGTAGAAGAAAATTATTCTGATAAGAGTGTATGGACTGAACTTCTGAGCGGCGGTCAGTCCCTGATTCCCAAAATTCAGGCTATTACGAATATGAAAAGTGGTGTAAAGGCAGTGGAGTTTTTCATTCGAACAGGAGAACTTTATCCTGGGATCGATTGGGTACAGGAATAGTAACAATTCCGGTTTGAAGAATTGTCAAATGAGTGTAAATTCTCTAATCATATGTAAGAATATACATTTTGATTCAAATTTTAAGAAGTGGGAACATTTTTCCGAAAAGGGAGTAGAATAAAAGGTGAGAAGATGATAAAAAGATTGAAGAAAGAAGAAAGGCAAAAGATAGGGTGGTTATTTGAGGGGTGGGAAGAAACCATGATATGGTCTTATTTTCAGGGATATATGGGAGAGGCATGGACAGATGAGTTGGGGATTCCTCAAATGGCGGGAATTTTAGTAGGAGATTTTTGCTTTTTAGCAGGAAATAGTAAAACACAAAAGGCAGCAGTTTTAGTAGAAAATATGTTAAGATTTTACCATAAAACATTTCTTCTATTTGTTCCAAAAGAGGAAGGCTGGGGGGATTTAATAGAACAGATATATCCAAAACAGGCAAAAAAAATATTAAGATATGCGATAAAAAAGGAAAAAGATATTTTTGATAGAGAAAAATTAGAAGGATGGGTAAATGAATTAGGAAGTGAATTTAAGTTAGAGCAGATAGATGCAAAATGGTATAGAAAGTGTCAGGAACAAGATTGGACAAAAGACTTTTGTTCTCAATTTCAAGGAGAAGAAGATTTTTTGAAAAGGGGACTAGGTGTTTTAGCAATAAAAGATGGAAACATAATTTCAGGAGCTTCTTCTTATACAGTATATAGAAATGGAATTGAAATTGAAGTAGATACGAAAAAGGAATATAGAAGAAAGGGATTAGCGACTGCGTGCGCTGCAAAATTAATATTATTGTGTTTAGAAAGAGGATGGTATCCCAGTTGGGATGCTGCTAATATGGATTCTGTAAATTTAGCTCAGAAATTAGGGTATCATTTGGATAGAGAATATGTGACATATGCGGTAAAGTTAGAAGGTGTTTGAGAGATATGAATAAAATTAGATAATAATACAGATTTCATATTTTGTTGAGGTAATCAAAAAAATATGCAGAAAATTAAGGAGAGATAAAGTGAAAACAGAAAACTTTGTATTAAATGGAATGATGGGACTTGTAGTGGGTGATGCACTTGGAGTTCCAGTAGAATTTATGATAAGAGAGGAATTAAAGGCAGATCCTGTTATAGATATGAGAAATTATGGAACACATGAACAGCCTAAAGGTACTTGGTCAGATGATAGCAGTATGGCAATTGCAACTATGGATAGTTTATGCCAAGGCGTTAACTATGAGGATATGATGAAAAAGTTCTGTGAATGGGTGCTATATGGAGAATATACTCCATATGGCGATGTATTTGATATCGGGATATCGACTCGTAAAGCGATTCTAAATTATGGAAAAGGAATAGAACCATTACAATGTGGCGGAAAAACAGAAGGGGATAATGGAAATGGGTCTTTGATGAGAATTTTGCCATTTGCTCTATATGTATGTGGAAAATATAATAATTTATGCAGTATAGAAGAAAATAAAGCGATGAATATGGTACATAAAGTATCTTGTTTAACACATGCACATCCTAGAAGCCAGATCGGATGTGGATTTTATACTAGATTTCTTGCTTCTATTTTACAGAATAAAGGTCAAAATTCTCTATTAGATATAATGAAAGAAAGCGCTAAATGTACTTTTAAACATTATGAACAAGGGATTTATCCAAAGGTTATGACAGAGGAATTAAAGGCTTATGAAAGACTTCATGAAATAGAAAGTTTTGCTGGTCTTTCAGAAGATAATATACATAGTACTGGTTATGTGGTACATACTTTAGAAGCAGCAATTTGGTGTTTTATCACAACAAATAATTATAAGGATTGTGTCTTAAAAGCAGTAAATCTTGGAGGAGATACAGATACCATTGGAGCAGTAGCAGGAGGATTGGCTGGGTGTTACTATGGATATGAGAATATTCCCAAAGATTGGCTGGCAGTCATTAAAAAACGGGAATGGATAGAGGAACTTTGTAATAAAATGCAAATGCAGATAGAAAAAGAAAGAGTATAAGACTTTTTATAATAAATCGAAAGGTTCGCTTAAGGCAAGGAGCGTTCCAACGAAGCCGCGCTTTCGCTCCGTTCCAGACGTAGCGGTACTAAATTCTCG
>CAJUHN010000398.1 GCA_910585935.1 uncultured Lachnospiraceae bacterium
GCTTATTAAGTGCCGACGTCTTCCAAGGGGCTTCTTATGGAATACTTCCTTGCCTCCGCTAGTTGGCTGGCTGTTCTAATTGGTGAAAAGAGAAGTGATGATGGGAAGGATTTAATAGTAATGGAAAGATAATAGAGAGGATATGATAAAAAGATGATTATCATATCCTCTTAAAAACTGTTATGAGATAATGTATATAAGTGATTTATTAAAATTGGATGGGAAAGGGAGTATAAAAGGGATTAGAAATGAATGAGAACAATGGACATGAAGATTTTAATAAGTTGGTATGTTAAAAAATAAAAGAGGGGAAAAGATATGGGAATTAATCAGGCGCAATTACAAGCGATTCAACATAAAGATGGTCCAGCGATGGTTTTAGCAGGTCCGGGGTCAGGAAAGACGCTTGTTATCACACAGAGAACGAAAAATTTAATTGAGAGGTATCAGATAGCTCCGGGAGAAATACTTGTGATCACTTTTACAAAAGCGGCAGCGATACAGATGCAGGAGAGGTTTGAAAGGTTGATGAAAAAAAGGCTTTTGGTGTCTTTTGGAACATTTCATAGTGTATTTTTTAAGATTTTAAAGTATGCTTATGGATTAAATGCTTCTAATATTGTCAGAGAAGAGCAAAGACAAGTATGGTTTAAGGAAATGCAGAGAAAGATTTCCATAGAGGTTTCAGAAGAAGGAGAATTTATTGCTAATGTGTTAGGAGAAATTAGTTTGGTGAAAGGGGAACTTTTAGATCCGAAAGAATATCAGCCCAAAAATTGCAGTCCACAAGTATTTTTTTATTTTTATCAGGGATATGAAAGAAAACTACAGGAAAATAGGCTGATAGATTTTGATGATATGTTAAAAATGACATATGAGTTATTGACAGCAAGAAAAGATATTTTGAAAGGGTGGCAGAAAAAGTATAAATATATTTTAATTGATGAATTTCAAGATATTTGCCGAGTACAGTATGAGATTATAAGACTATTGGCATTGCCAGAAAATAATTTATTTATTGTGGGAGATGACGACCAGGCAATTTATCAGTTTCGTGGAGCGAAACCAGAGATTATGCTCAATTTTCCAAAAGATTACCCTGATACTGCTCAGATAATATTAGATCAAAATTATCGATCTACAAAATCTATTTTGAGTATATCCAGAAAGGTGATTGAACATAATACAAAGAGATTTAAAAAAGACATAAAAACACAAAAGGAAGAGGGATATCCAGTTTCTTTTTTTGGTTTTCCTTCTGCGATAGAAGAGAGTTTAGAAATTATAAAACAGGTAGAGCAATATAAACAGATGGGATATTCTTATTCTGATATGGCTGTTTTATATCGAACAAACAGTGATCCTAGATTATTAGCAGAACGCTTTATAGAATTTAATATTCCCTTTCGGATGAAAGATGCACTTCCTGACCTCTATGAACATTGGATTGCGAAAAATATATTTTCTTATATAAAAATCGCTATGGGAAGTAGAGAGAGAAATGAATTTTTACAGATTATCAATCGACCAAAACGCTATATCAGCAGAGAATGTTTCGATACATCTATGGTTTCCTTTGATAGGTTAGAAACTTTTTATGAGGATAAAAAATGGATGCTAGAAAGGATTGATAAATTAAAAGAGGACATCTCTTATTTGCAGGATTTATCTCCTTATGCTGCGATCAGTTATATTAGAAAAGGAATTGGATATGAAGATTATTTAAGAGAGTATGCGAAAGAGAAGCATATCGAAGAAAAAGATTTATTTTTTATTCTGGACGAAATACAAGAGAGTGCAGAAGGATATGATATGTATGAGGAGTGGTTTGATCATATAAAGGAGTATAAAGAGGAATTAAAAAGGCAGCAGGAGTTGAAAAAACAAGATGGAAATCAAGTAGAATTTTCGACTTTACACAGTTCAAAAGGATTAGAATATCCTATCGTATTTATCATCGATATCAATGAGGGAATCGTTCCTTATCATAAGGCAGAACTTTTAGAAGAGATAGAAGAAGAGAGAAGAATGTTTTATGTAGGAATGACAAGAGCAAAAGAGAGATTACATTTATATTGGGTGAAGGAAAGATATAATAAAACATTACAAATTTCAAGATTTTTACAAGAAATACAAGAAGAGAAAAAGGATAGATAGAAAAATGATGAAATAGGAGGAGAAATGGCAAAATTATATTTCCGATATGGTGCGATGGGGAGTTCTAAAACAGCAAATGCACTGATGGTAGAATATAACTATTTTGAAAGAGGAAAAAAGGCACTTTTAGTAAAACCTTTGACCGATCAAAGAGATGGCAAGTATATTCTGCGCTCCCGAATCGGTTTAGAAAAAGAATGTATTCTTTTAGAAGATTTAATAGAGATGACTGAGAAAGAGATAAAACAATATGATTGTGTTATTATAGATGAAGCACAGTTTGCGACGAAACAACAAGTAGAATATATGACGTATATTGTAGATGAATTGGGGGTTTCTGTCATCTGTTATGGATTAAGGACAGATTTTCAAAATAATCTATTTGAAGGCAGTATGTGGCTTATGGCATGGGCGGATAAGATAGAAGAGTTGAAAACAGTATGTTGGTGTGGAAAAGGTGCAAATTGTAATGCGAGAATCGGAGAAGATGGGAGGGTGATAAGAGTAGGGGATCAAGTGGTATTAGGAGGGAATGATAAATATATTGCCCTTTGTAGAAAACATTATAAAGAAGGGAATTTGGGTAAAAAGGGATAAGGTGATTTATCTAAAGGTTCGCTACAGAAAGACATCATTCCAACAAAGCCGCGCTCTCGCTACG
>CAJUHN010000399.1 GCA_910585935.1 uncultured Lachnospiraceae bacterium
ATTCCAACGAAACCGCGCTTTCGCTCCGTTCCAGACGTAACGGTACTAAATTCGCCGTTCCGCTTGCGGAACAGCTCATTAAGTGCCGACGTCTTCCAAGGGGTTTCTTTTGGAATAGTTCCTTGCCTGTGCTAGTTTATAGCATGGGTAAATTTATAAGGTGATATGGCGAATGTTTATTAGGGTTTTAAAAAAATTTTATTTTTCTGATAAAGATTTTGGAAAATTGGAAAGGGTTATTTTTTATTTAAGTGTGAATTAAAACACAATTTTGTTACGAAGTATCCTCTTTACTAAAAATGAATAGAAAGGGATTATCACAAAACCAATATTAAATACGAAATATTATAGATATCATAGAAATTCATATCTATAATATAGTATAAAATTTTTATTTTGCGATAATCCATTTTATTTTCTTCACAAATGTAATATTTAGGGTCACAAGATTAGCATAGCGTCCCCAAAACTAAAAAATCGATATCTTTCTTTTACAGCTTCTTCATAAGCTGCTAAAATTCTCTCTCTGCCAGCTAAAGCAGAAACTAACATTAAAAGGGTAGATTCAGGGAGATGAAAGTTTGTGATTAGTCCATCTACTGCTTTAAATTGATATCCGGGATAAATAAAAATATCTGTCCATCCGCTGCAAGCCTGAATACTTCCGTCCTCCTTTGCCGCTGATTCTAATGTTCTACAGCTCGTAGTACCTACACAAATAACACGCCCTCCATTTTTTCTGGCTGTGGTTATCTTCTTTTGAGCTTCTTCTTCAATACAATAATATTCAGAGTGCATATGGTGTTGTGTGATATCTTCTACTTTAACCGGGCGAAATGTCCCTAATCCCACATGTAAGGTAATACTAGCGATAGAGATTCCCCTTTCTTCTATTTCTTTTAATAACCCCTTTGTAAAATGAAGTCCTGCGGTAGGAGCTGCTGCTGAACCTTCATATTTGGCATATACTGTTTGGTAGCGGTTTTTATCTATCAATGGATGTGTAATATAAGGGGGCAATGGCATCTGACCTAACTGATCTAGGACTTCCTCAAAAACTCCCTGATAAGTAAATTTAATCAGTCGGTTTCCATCCTCTACAATCTCTAAAACTTCTGCTATCAGCAAGCCATCTCCAAATACTATCCTTGTTCCCGGCTTTGCTTTCTTTCCCGGTTTCACCAAAGTTTCCCAAATATCCTTTTCTCTGCGTTTTAATAATAATACTTCTATTCCTGCATTTGTATCCTCCTTATTTCCAAGAAGTCTGGCTGGAATCACTTTTGTATTATTAATGACCAGACAATCATTTGGCTTTAAATATGTTAAAATATCCCGAAATGTCTGATGATTTATTTCTCCTGTTTTTTTATCTAATACTAATAGCCGAGAAGCAGATCTATCTTCTAAAGGATCTTGTGCTATTAATTCCTGCGGCAAATCATAATAAAAGTCTTTTAGATTCATAAATAAAATCCTTTCTGTTGTCGTAGGCGAAAACCCACTGCCTTTAGGCGGTGGGAGAAGCCTCTTAAATTTGTAGTCATTAACCTTGACTTTTGATGTACTTTTGTATAGTTGTTGATGATACCAGAAAATGTATCTGGTCTTTGTCTGTTTCCATTTCCATGACACCATAGCCTTTCGTATGACAGATATCGTATATCCGTTGTTTTCCATCGTCTGCAATAAAATCTGGAAGCAACTTTTTACGATATTTCGTAACAAGGACTATATGCACTTTTAGACAGTATTTACGTCTGTTATGACGGTTGTATCAAAGACATCAGGCAGATCCCTTTCCTGCGCATGTCATCAAAAAGTCCTTCCCCAATATAGCCTTTGTCCCCTAGGATTACCAGACCAAAGCGGTTCTCCGCAAGATCCTGGAGTCCTTCCCGGTCATCCATCGATGCAGGGGTGACTTCAAATGCCGTAATATAGCCTTCCAGCGTGATCAGGGCATGAACATTGAAGCCGAAATAAGTTTCTTTTTTGGAAGGACACCTTCCATAATTTGCCCCGTCCGCACGGAAGGAACGACAATAACGCGCACACCCAAACCTGCAGACTGGGAGGGGAAAGCTGTCAATTACAAAATAACGGCTGGCTGGTATGGGAAAGGACTGATCCAATTTCTGCCGGAGCAGTTCTGTCACCTGTAAGAGCGCCCTCCTGGTTCGGTTGAAGCGGGTAAGGCAGCAAAACGTGGGGAAAAGATGCTGGTAATTACGCTTCACAAAGGAATACCAAGCATTTTCGGAATCCATCCCAATAAGCTCGGTCGCAGATGCTCAAGGTAATGATTTCCGAGTCGGACATTTTTGCGTTATCCACATTTCTTCTTTGTGAAACAGAAGCAGGGACAAACTGTTGGTACAGGTATCCATAATAGTGTAGACAAGTAAAATAAAGTCTTCAAAAGTTGCTATGAGAGTGGTATAATCATCTTAGAACTTCAACATCATGTGTTTCCTTTCATAGTCGTAGTGGGGTACAACGATAGGATAGCATATTTTGTTAAAGTTTTTCTATATCAACTAGCACAACAGGTTAACTTAATTGTGTTCTTTTACTCTATTTTCCTCTATTATACTTATTACTCTCTAAAAAAAGCAACCATATTTCTAAATACCTTTAGCTTTTTGTCACCGTTCAACCTGTCCCTGTCTTATTATCGTGAAACTTTCTTTTCAAAAAGAAGAGCAGATACAACCTAGCGAAGGCAAGAAAGTATTCCATAAGAAGCCCCTTGGAAGACGTCGGCACTTAATGAGCAGTTTCGCAAGAAGCGAAACCGCGAATTTAGTG
>CAJUHN010000400.1 GCA_910585935.1 uncultured Lachnospiraceae bacterium
AAGTACCAACGTCTTCCAAGGGGCTTCTTATGGAATACTTCCTTGCCTTCGCTAGTCTGTTGACTGTTCTAATCTGTAAAAAGCGAATTTCACAATAACAAGTCTAAACTGTTACAAAAATTTGTTAGAAAAGTTCTTTTTTTAAACAAAACTTTGTGATAGCATTTATTCTAAATCTAAATGAATAGAGCCATATTTGCGAATGGATAATAAATAAGTACAATCCTTTCCAATTTCTTTTTCTATATAATCCCTATATTTCTGTGAAAATTCTTTTGGAATAACTGCTAATATGACACCTGCAAAACCACCGCCATGTACACGACAAGCGCCTTGTTTTATATGATTTAAAAAGATTTCTGTTAAGGCGAGCGTCAAAGTGATAGACTGTTCCTGATAATTTTCCATCACATAACAATTTTGCAGCCATTTCCATGAACTATTTCCTGATTCTTGAATTAATTCTATAAATCTGTCATATTGTTTTGATTGAATAGCTAGAATCTGCTGTGTCACTCGTTCATTTTCTTCTAAGAAGTGAAGTGTTCTTAATACTGCACGATCACCAATCTGTTTTCTCAATGAAGTGAGGTTCTCTAAAATATCTTGTAGTGTAATTTCTCTTAGAACTTCTTTATGGAAAAATTTGGCGACAGCTTTCATTTCATTAGGAATAGAAGAATATTGTGCACTTAAATCTGCATGACCTTTTCCAGTATTTACAATAATAAAATCATAGTGAAAATCCTGAAAATTGAAGTCGACAGGCTGTACTTTCGGATTTTTGATATCCTGAAAATCAATAGAAATTAGTCCACCTGTAGCACATGCCATTTGATCTAACAGACCAGATTGTTTTTTCCAATAATGATTTTCTGCATATTGACCGATTTTTGCATAAGTAACAACATCTAATTGATTTTGAAGGAAAAAATAGTCAATAATAGTACAAATTAACATTTCAAAGGCAGCAGAAGAGCTGACACCAGCAGAACTGATAACATTACTCGAAATATAAGCATAAAATCCGCCTATAGAATACCCTTTTTCTTGAAATCCAGATAAAATCCCTTTTAAAAGAGAGATTGTTCCAGAAGTTTCTTCACAGGATAGATCCTCTATATCTATTTGATAAGTTTGATGAAAAGTTTCACTGACAATTTTTATCATCTTACTGTCATTTTTTGCGGCAGCAGCGATGCAGTCTAATTGAATACTAGCGGTTAAAACTTTCCCGTGATTATGATCTGTATGATTTCCGCTAATTTCTGTACGTCCCGGAGAAGAAAAAAATTGAAAATCTTTATGACCAAATGTTTTTTCAAAACCATCAGCAATAGATTCATATCTTTTTATATTTTCTTCTACATTTTCAGCTCCATATAAATCACAAAATAGAGCATGTGCTTTTTCATTTCTTAATTTTTTCACTCTGAAATTCCTCCTAATATGATAAATAATTTTTTATTTATAAGAAGCTGCATAAGCATCTGCTGCGAGAATAGCAGAATAGACATCTTCTATAGTGACTTCAAATGGCATATTTCCCATAGTATCTCCTTTAGCACAGGCTAATTTTGCAACCTCCATAATTTCCTCTTTTTTCACTTCTTTTATGCCTAAATCTTTTAATGTTGTAGGTAATCCAACTTCCATACAAAAATCTAAAACTTCTAATAATTCCTCTTCTCCTGCATTTTCTAAGATTAATTGAACTAATGTTCCAAATGCTACTTTTTCACCATGATACATAGAATGAGTTGCTTCTATAGCAGTAAAACCATTATGAATAGCATGAGCAGCCGCTAATCCACCACTTTCAAATCCGATTCCGGATAGATAGGTATTCGCTTCAATAATATTTTCTACCGCTTTTGTACAAATATTTTTCTTCGCTGCAATCGCTGCTTTTGGTCCATCAGAGAGCAGTGTATCATAACATAATTTCGCTAAAGACATAGCAGCTAATGTGGTATGCCCACCTATACAATTAGAAGCACAAGAAGCCTTACAAGCGCGAGCTTCAAAATAGGTGGCTAGAGCATCACCCATGCCAGAAATAAGAAGACGAGCAGGCGCTTTGCTAATAATTTCCGTGTCAACTAATACAATATCTGGACTAGATGGAAGAAAAAGATATTTTTCAAAAATACCTATATCACTATAAATAACAGATAGGGCACTACATGGAGCATCAGTAGAAGCAATCGTTGGAATAATGATAACAGGAAGATTCAGATAATAAGCTACTGCCTTAGAGGTATCTAAAAGTTTACCGCCACCAATTCCTATTATCACATCACAACACCCTTTTTTACATAAATCAATCAAACGATTAATTTCAGACATAGAACATTCACCTTGAAAATCCTCATAAACAGCAGTAATATCAGAATTTTTAAGACTTTCTGTAATTGAAGGTTCTACCCTTTGCTTTCCAGAAGAACTGGTTAAAATAAATAAATTCTTTCCCAATTTCTCTGCATAGATATGTAAATTTTTTAATTCATATTTTCCTTGTATATAGCGACTTGGACTGCCAATCATATTTGCCATATAAAGATCCTCCTTCATAAATAATTATTTATATTGTAAGTCTTTCTGGGAAAAAAAACAAGTAAATTTATGTAGGTGATTGCAAAATGGGACGCTACGGCAAGGAAGTATTCCAGCGAAGCCGCGCTTTCGCTCCGTTCCAGACGTAGCGGTACTAAGCGCACAGACCATAAAGGTCTGTTTGCTAAGTGCCGACGTCTTCCAAGGGGCTTCTTATGGAATACTTCC
>CAJUHN010000401.1 GCA_910585935.1 uncultured Lachnospiraceae bacterium
TGCATCAGTTCTTTTAAGCTTCTCTTCATTAACATTTTTAAACATCCTCCATATTTTAAGTTGTATATTAGATTTTTTAGACAAATTGTTTTAGTCGATAATTTTATCAATAAGTACATTATAATTTTCTACGCTAATGTACATCATTTGATTTCTGGCAAATAACGGTATCTCAGTTGTGTTTGCTTGCCTGGTATTTCCTCATTCGTTCACCAGCAGCAATTTTCTGTTCTTCAGATAGTTCTCTTTTCTTTGTTCTGAAACTGATCAGAGTCTTATCTTCAACACGATATGTTTTTCCTCTACCTGTATCTGCGATAAGAGAGTACATATCTGGACTTGTCTTGCATAGTTTATCTAACTTTGTCATATATGTAGTATCAGAAGTATAGATTGTGGCATAATCTTCATCTCTCATAAAATTGATACATACTTCCTGTTCTGAAACGGATACTGAATTTAATGGTTTTTTGTTCCTCAATAGTTATTTCTTCATTTTCATCAATATTTATGTATCCAGATTTACTTGCCATAATTTTTATTCCTTTCAATACCTTCTCTATTTTTCTTCCAAAGTTTTTCTTCTCTTTGCTTATCTGTTTCTATACGACTTGCTATTTGAGATCCGTTCGTATTATCTTTTCCTCGATAATCTGTATTGAAATCGGAAGGGTAAATCAATCCTCCAAATTTTGTGTGATCTACTTCATAAATTCCATATCTTTTAGTTGTTCCTGTCATTAGTTGCTGTAAGTTCTCCTTTTCTGTTTGATAAAATTTTGTTTGTTGATTTGATTATTGCTTTAATTGTCATAGTTTTAGGTCTCCTTTTTGTGGTAGGATAGTTGTGATGGTGAATAAGGTTTCGATTTCGTAATACTTATTTCTATATTTCAGAATTAGTCTTGATAGAATTTTTTACTTACATAATTTTGATTTCTCAAAAATAGAATTCCATATTCTAATTCCTTTCTATAGTCATATTCTTCTTTTGTGCATTGAACTATTTGATTATTTCTCCATATATACCGATAAGGGCAGATATAAATAATATCATCAGTATGCCATTTATCATTAGAATCTTTATATCGTGGCATCCTATGTGTTTTAATCAAACCAAGTTTTTCTAAGACTTCTGTTGTCTTTGCAATCATTTTTCTATCACTGCCTATAAAAGTAGCTATAGATTGAAATTGTGAATAAAATATTTCTGGTTTATTCTTCTTAGATTTTTCTGAATGTCCAGATGATTCATTCGTTCTGATCCAAGTAAACGCCTTTATATAAGCTAACAGAAGAAATAGCATACTTTTATTTAATGGCTTATATGGTGACTGATACTTATTGATTACTTCTATTTCAAAGTCATATAAAATTCCAAAATTATTTTTTGGATTAATTTTTTCCATATTTAGCAAAGATGATTGAAAAGTATTCTGTATATATCTCTCTTTATCAAAATCAGTAATGTATCCATTTTCAAAATACCAATCCATACAATCCCGAAACTTTGTAAATATATTCTTTTCAGTACCCCTATGCCAGTTTGCTTTATATTTACACCACTGGATCATATATATAGGAGAGTAGTGAACCATATTCTCCCATGTTTGATTATAATTAAAATAGAGCAAAGACGATATTCTGTGTTCTGATAAAGCATTTGCTAAAATTACTTCTTTGGGAATTTTTACAAAACGATTTATAGTAGATGGAAGTTCTAATTTTTCTGTTGGTGATTTATTATTTTCTATGTAAAAGCATCTCCCTTCTTATACCCACTTAGTTTTTCTGTTTTTTACACGATTGTACTCTGTTTGTAAAATATGTTTTCTATCTTCATAAGAGTAAATTTCCTGAGAAATGATTAATTGTGCATCGTATATTTCTAATCTTTCTACATCATCCAACTGATCCTCAGAAAAATAGTTCCGTATTTGATCATTAGAAGATATATTATGTTCCTTACGATACTGGGTAGCTGACATTCCAAGTATAACGGTGTTTAGTAATGAAAACTCGATGGAATATAAGTTGCCATTGGTAATCCACTCAGGAACGCCATTAAGTAACTCTTCTCTTTTTGTAATCAATGCACCTCTTAATTCTTTGCAATTAATGAGAGTATTTTTACGATTCTGATTCCAATTAGTACGATTTTTAAATGCTTTTTCTATAATAATGAAATATCTTCTGACTAAAGCACCAATACCTGTACGTTCAACCATTGCCAGCTGCTTTGCACAATCAAGTGTGAGAATATAATCTAAAATATCCTTAGATTTAGCAAATCCATCTATTTCGTATTTTCTGGAAATAGTAGAATAGTCAACATCTTTTATTAGTCGATAAGATTTGATACGATTTTCAATCCAATCTGTAAATTTCCAACCGTTATTTAATTGCTTATGTAAATCTTTAGCATTAATTTTTGAATTACTTTCATCAGACTGTAAAATCGGTAAAAGTACCTGATATTCAAGGATTGTGGAAATTTCATTATCTAACAATCCATATTGTTTTAATTCTTCTTCTGTAAATTTTCCGTCTTTAAATGATGTGCTTTCATATACTTTTTCCTTTCTTGGTTTCGTGTTATTTTTGTTTGTAATTCTCATAATTTTATTCCTTTCGTTTTTAATAATTTATAAGGTATATCACATCACAGTGTGATATACTTGAAGAAAAAATGGCAAAGTATATCACACTACAGTGTGCAGAATCAGCCGTCTTTTTATAATAAGAGACTGTAATAATAAATAAAGACTACTATCGTAAT
>CAJUHN010000402.1 GCA_910585935.1 uncultured Lachnospiraceae bacterium
AAAAATTGCTCTTGTATTTTTGCCAGTCAAAATTTTTAGAGCCAAAATAGAGCCAACCATATCCAACATTTTGTCTTTATCCACTCCATCTATATAGTTCTAGCACCATGTAGTTTTTCCTATTAAAAAAATATTTCCACATACTCTAATTCATTTCTTCTTTTTTCATAAGGCATTTTATATCAATTTTATATTTTTTCATTTCCTCATCATCCGGATTAATAAATAACGCATAATTTATTAATCCAAATAAGTGCTCAAGATAATTACTTCGTTCCTCCTGTATATATTTTAAGTGTGATTGTAATCCGTATTTATTTATATAGTATACATCTTTACGAATATTCTTTCTAACACTTTTTGCAAGTTGCGGTTTATAATTTACCACTATACCTGTCACTTCTTGCTGTTGCCCTTGCCTTCGTACCCTTGTTTTTTCATCATTTATAGTCAATTGTAAGTCCTTTAAACTTTTCTTAACAAAGGAAATTACTTTTACTTCATCAAAATCCCCTGAAAATGTCATATCATCCGCATATCTTGTAAAACGAATTTTAGACTTTTTACAAAAACAGCCTACTTTATAATCAAAATCTTTCATCAATATATTTGATAAAGCAGCACTGGAAGGTGCCCCTTGCGGTAGACTTCCGTCTAAACAACATAAATTTGTTAACATCATTGCGACAGATTCACTATAACCCACTTCGATAAATAATTGATAAACCATCCAATCTGTCAAATGATTATAAAAATTCTTAACATCTAGCGACAACACCTTCCTCTGCCTTCTATGAAAACGAACATTATCCTTAATAGATTTATTTTTTATATAAGCTTTCGCATATGGGCTTACCTCAAATCTATACAAAATATTTTCTAAAATCCACCGTTGTATTTCTTTCAAATTTGGCAGTGGCTCAGATATGCTCCTTTTTCCACCACTCTTTTTGGGTACTTGGTAACAATGATAAAAATTGTGGGGCGAATTAGAAACCCCATAAACATAGATTGGTTCATACCCTAACAATGCACATAGATGATCTTGCGTAAAGATAATAGGTAACTCACGTTCCCATAAATTTTTTGCATACTTTAGCCATTGATTACAATATTTTTTATTTTTATTATTTTTTTGTGCAACCTCAATAAACTTTAATTCATACTCTATCCATTCCATTTTTATCACCATTTTAAAACCTTTGAAATCTTCACCAAAAGTATCGTATATTTCTTTTCGACAGAAAAGAAATATAAGAGTGATTTTGGAACAAAATCACGACCCGTAATACTTGTTCAGGATTTTACTCCTGTAAAATCATGGACAAGTATTACCCCGGCTCGAAAAATAAGTTCCTCAAAGATTAACGACTCGCTAATCCCGCACATAAGTGCAAAGTCTAAAGATTTCAAAGGTTACTTAATATTATATCACGGTAAATATATTTCGTCTATGTCTATCTTCTTAACTTTGTAACTATTTAATGGTAAAATTGTAAAGCCATTTTTCTTCTTTTTTATTGTCTCCCATCTAATCAAACCTACATCGCTTAACATTCTTTGTTCCATTTCGTTATAACATATTTTTCCATCTTTTTCCAACTGCCGAACCCACTCAATTACCTTTGAATAGGAATAGCCCGCAGTAAACAAAGGCATAATGGAAGAATGCTTTTTTATTGTATCTAATATTAAAAATTCTGTCGATTCTCTCATTTTACCTAGCTCCTTATTACTTTTACATTTTCTTTTCTTACAAATGGTGCATAAGAATTTTTTTTATGTTCATACCAATACACGGGGAATGTATTATTAGGTGTTTTTATCATTGCTACTAAACTTTCCGTATTAGCATATCCCAATTGCATTCCCTTAGGCGCATGTAAACGTTTACTAATTTTTACCATTTCTTCAATCTTCTCTTTTACTTCTGGTTCAGGATATGCATCAGTTATAGCCTTTTTTCTTGTCACAGCAGTAAATACCGAAACGTTTTCTTTACTAATATTATTTATTCCCTCTTCTTGTGCTACTAAAGACACAATATGTATTTTCTTTTCATAAAAATTTAAATATCCTAAACATTCTAGAGCGGTTTCCCCACTTCCAATAAAATCATCCATTAAAATTAATGAGCCAATTCTATCCTCATGTGCCTTTAATACTTCTGGTGTTTCACAAATACGTATCTGTTCATCTTGAAATTCAGAGTATGTACGCATTAATATACTTTGACACAAGTATAACATATATGTACTACTTTTTAATTTCCCAAAATCCCTTTCTGATAATAATGGACATATATAAATATTTTTTCCTTTCTCTGGCTCCCACTCTTTACTTTTAAATAACTTTTTTAATGCTATCAATAAATACTCTTCATACATACTAGACTGAATCCACAAAAATTCATTTGTAAGTTCAATTATTAAATCTCTTTCCTCATCATTTTCCAACTCTGCTAACCTACTACAAAATCTATCAAAGACTGAATAATCTCCATCTTCCTGTATCTTCCACTTCTTCTGTTCAAAAATTGTATATAGCTTTGTTACATATTTATCTGAAAGTATTTTTTTTCCTAACATTTAAACAATATCCTTCTCTTCGCTGAAGCATAATCAGTGTCACCTTCCCTTACGCTTCTCTTTCCTTTTCTGCTGTTTCAGTTCAAACTGCCGCTGTTTCTCCGCTTCCCGCTGTTCCCGACTCACTATCTTATGTTCAGTTTTCAACTGCTCCTGCTGTAATTTCAAAGCCTGTTGCGATTTTGTACC
>CAJUHN010000403.1 GCA_910585935.1 uncultured Lachnospiraceae bacterium
ATACTGATATGAAGTTTCTATCAACGAAAGAAAATTTGCGATTAGGACACTCTATCTATCAATAAGTAAAAAAAGGTAATCTAGCAAGAAGAAAAAGGGGTGATAGTATTAGTTCATCAAATTGATGGGAAAGGAATATATTTTTGAGATAATTATTTATATATAAATATATAAAATAACAAGGGTAATTATGATTATATTTTATATATTTCCAACAAATTTATCAATATAATACAAGAGGACAGCTCATCGGGTTAAAGGATGGAGCAGGAAACAAAAACAGCCTAGAAAAAGAATAGCTGGGGAACAAAAACCCCAGCATTATTTTATTCTTTAAACAAATCAGAATGTGTTCCAGTTCTGAAAAGTTCTAAATATTCCCCGTTGTAGCGGTAAATTAGTAACCAGTCTGGGGAAATATGACATTCTCTAAAGTTTTTATAATTTCCTTTTAAATTGTGGTCTAGGTTCTTTTCCGACAACGCTGCTGGAATTGCCAGAGTTGTGACAACGGATTTTAATAAATTCATGTCAAGTCCACGCTTGACGCATTTCTTATAGTCCTTCTTAAATTGCCTAGAATCCTTAACTTTTAACATATCTATTCCTCCAGACTTTGCCATAATTCGCCAAGGGTATCAAAACACTCACCGCCACCGTTTTCCAATTCTTGTATTGCTGCTATGGTTTCGGCGTTCGGTTCATCTTCCCCGACTGCAGCCCCTTGTAGATATGCGATAACATAACCCATTTTATAATCTGGTACAGCGTTTAATAGTTGTATTGCCTTTTCTCTTTCACTCATTACTTGCATCCTCTCTTTCTATTTTTTCGTCAACAGCAGATATAATAAATTGTGTCATACTTGTGCCACGCTTTTCTGCTTCCATGCGATATTTTTCTTTTAATCCCTTTGGAACTCTTAGCCGTATATCATCTGTTTTTTCAGATATATATTTTATGCTTGCTTTTTTTTGCGCTTCTGTATATGCCATTTTTGTAGCCTCCTTCCTGATAAATAATATCATATTTTTGATATGTCCACTATATAAAACTTATACAAAATATGTCCACTATATTTGTGCAATTTGTATATTGCGTATATATTCTTTGCATATTTTAGTAGTATTAAAAATAAAAAAAACAAAGCAAAAGTCTTTTATCATCAAAGTCATCACACCAAATGGGAAAGAAAAACACTATGCCTATGATGCGTGTAACCGGTTGCTGGAAGAACGAACGATCGATAAACCAAATGGAATCGACCGGGTGGTATCTTATTCGTATGATAAGGCTGGCAATGTGATCGAGAGAGAAACAGGCGGGAGGAAAGAAGAGAGAGCCACCTACCAAAAAGTGAACTATGCGTATAATTATGAAGACCAAGCGGTAGAGAAGACGAATGCGTGGGAGGAAGGTATGCGTATTTCTATGATAAGAATCAGCAAGTGATCGAGGTCAGAGAACCGGAACAGGAACAAGGAACGCGGTATCGGTATGATAACCGAGGAAATGTGGTGGAAGTGAGAGATGCGCTCGGGATACAGCGTGGTGTTAGTATATAAGTGTGGACAGAAAAAGTTGAACAACTTATACTATCAAGTGAAAGAGCAAAGGAGATGTTCAACATGGCAAAAAACCAAAAATCTTACACTCTGGAATTTAAACAGCAGATCGTGGATCTGTACAATGCCGGAGGAACCTCGTATCCACAACTGGAGCGTGAATATGGCGTAAATCGGAGTACTATCAGTGGCTGGGTAAAGCAGCTTTCCTCAATCAAAGTATCGGAGGAGGAAACGGTTACCCTCAGGGAGTATAAGGCTCTCCAGAAAGAGAACCAGCGTCTTAAGACTGAGAATGAAATATTAAAAAAAGCGACCGCCATATTCGCAAAAGAACACCAGCCGAAATTGTGACTTTTATCCAGAACAACCTGACCGATTACTCTGTATCCCAGCTTTGTAGTGCCTTGAAATTCTCAAGGAGTACTTATTACAAGGTCCTGGTTCATGTACCTTCAAATAAACAAAAGGAGTTTGAAGAATTCGGTCGGAAAGTGAAACAGGCATATGAGGACTCAAAACAGAGATATGGGGCTGTCAAAATATGCCGCATACTGAATGATAATGGTACACCTTGCAGTGTCAAGCGGGTGAAGAGGCATATGGCAGAGCAGGGGCTGTGCTCTGTTGTAGTAAGGAAGTACAACCACCGTGCCAATCATGGCAGCGTCCCAGATAATAAGGTAAATATTTTGAAGCGTGATTTTGAAACGGAAACCATCAACCAAAAATGGTGTACGGACATTACTTACATCCATGTGCAGAAAGAAGGATGGACTTATCTGGCGTCTGTTATGGACCTATGCAGCCGCAAGATCATCGGGTATGCCTATGGAACATCTATGACGGCGGAACTGGCAGTTCAGGCAGTAAAGAATGCGTGCCTGAATGTCGCGGATACAGAAGGGATTATCTTGCACAGCGACCTTGGAAGCCAGTACACAGGCCAGGTATTTGAAAACTACTTGACCAGCAGAGGAATCCTACATTCTTTCAGCCGTAAGGGAAATCCATATGACAATGCCTGTATTGAGTCATTCCATTCCGTGCTGAAAAAGGAAGAAATCTATCTCCATACCTATCAGGATTCAGCGGAAGCCCGCAGAGCAATCTTTGAATACATAGAGGGCTGGTATAACCGTAAAAGAATACACAGTGCTATTGGTTATATGACACC
>CAJUHN010000404.1 GCA_910585935.1 uncultured Lachnospiraceae bacterium
TTCGCCATTTCGCTTCTTGCGAAATTGCTCATTAAGTGCCGACGTCTTCCAAGGGGCTTCTTTTGGAATAGTTTCTTGCCATAAGCTAGTTTGTATTATGGGCTAGATTGTGAAGAGGCTTGTTATAAGTGGGAGCGAAGAGTGAAGAAGTTTAGATAAATAATATTTCATATTTGTAGATGGAGGAAAGAATAATGTATACAGAAAAGGTAATGGATCATTTTGAGCATCCTAGAAATGTAGGAGAGATTGAAAATGCGAGTGGAATCGGAACAGTGGGAAATGCGAAATGTGGTGATATTATGCGTATTTATTTGGATATAGATGAAAATCAAATTATTCAAGATGTAAAATTTAAGACGTTTGGCTGTGGAGCAGCAGTGGCGACTAGCAGTATGGCAACAGAATTAGTGAAGGGGAAAAATATAAGAGAGGCTCTTAGTGTCACGAATAAGGCGGTGATGGAAGCTCTAGATGGACTTCCTCCTGTAAAAGTACACTGTTCTTTATTGGCAGAAGAGGCGATTCATGCAGCTCTTTGGGATTATGCGCAGAAAAATGGAATCACGATTGAAGGCTTAGAAAAGCCAAAATCTGATATTCATGAAGAAGAGGAAGAAATAGAAAGATATTAACTGGAAAAGTGGAAGTGATTATGTTATAATGATTTGCGATAAAAAACATAAACACTTGAAAACACAAAGTTTGTGAGGTTAATATGGAAAAGAAAAAAGTTGTAGTAGGCATGTCAGGCGGAGTAGATTCTTCTGTAGCAGCTTATTTATTAAAAGAACAAGGATATGATGTAATAGGGGTTACAATGCAGATTTGGCAAGATGAAGATATCACATGTCAGGCAGAAAATGGAGGCTGTTGTGGTCTTAGTGCAGTAGAAGATGCTAGAAAAGTGGCGTGTGATCTGGGAATACCTTATTATGTGATGAATTTTAAACAAGAATTCAAAAAAAATGTGATAGATTATTTTGTGAAAGAATATTTAGAGGGAAGAACACCAAATCCTTGCATCGCCTGTAATCGTTATGTGAAATGGGAATCTCTTTTAAAAAGAAGTTTAGAAATAGGAGCGGATTTTATTGCAACAGGACATTATGCTAAAATTACAAAACTTTCTAATGGAAGAATGGCATTACAAAAATCAGCTACAACAGCGAAAGACCAGACATATGCTTTATATAATTTGACACAATATCAGTTGGAACATACGCTTATGCCCATAGGGGAATATACGAAGGAGCAAATAAGAGAAATAGCGGATAAAATACATTTAGAAGTGGCAAAAAAGCCAGATAGCCAAGAAATTTGTTTTATTCCAGATCATGATTATGCTAAGTTTATAGAAGAAAATACAAATAAAGAGATAGCCTCTGGAAATTTTGTTACAACGGAAGGAAAGATATTAGGAAAGCATAAAGGCATTACACATTATACCGTAGGACAGAGAAAAGGATTAAATCTTTCTGTCGGACATCCTGTTTTTGTATTAGAAATACGTCCAAATAGCAATGAGGTAGTGATTGGAGATGGAACACAAGTATTTTCAGAGAGGCTTATTGCTGGGAATATAAATTTTATGGCAATTCCTACTTTAGATGAAGAGATGGAAGTGACAGCTAAAATCCGATATAGTCATAAAGGAGCTGTATGTAAAATCCGTAAATATCAAAATGATAAAATAGAATGTATTTTTAAAGAACCTCAACGTGCGATTACGCCGGGACAAGCAGTGGTATTTTATGATAGGGAGATTGTTCTAGGCGGAGGAACTATATTAGAAACTAAAATATAAAAAATTTTTTTTTGAAAAGTGGATCGAATAAACAGATTTAAACGATAAATTAAAAACTTTATAAAAGCATAAAAAATACTTGTGACTTTAGTGATAATAGGATTTCAACACAATAAAATACATTGATATAATTATATACAAATAGACAACAAAGTTTTAGAGAAAGTTTATCAAGAAAAAACACTATCAAAAAGTCAAACACAGAAAAGTAAAGCTGGTAAATTTGTGAATACTCACATTTTACCAGCTTTTATAAATTCTAATAGGTACAAAAATCTCTTTTTCTTACTTATTAAGATAATATTTTTTATCTTTTGTTCTTACTAATATTTTTTGCATTTCTAAATCTTCTATTATTTTTGGAAAAGCATTAGGATTTAATATTCCTGCTTCTGCTAATGTTTTAGCACTATTTTCTGATGTTGCTCCACATTGAGCTAATTTTTTTATAATCATTTTTTTTCTTAATAAAAATGCTGGCATATTTAACATAGTAAATTCCCCCTTTTTTGCAATAAATTCGGATTATTATTTCTATTATATCACAGGTATTTATTTTTTCCACTCGTTTTGCAAAACTGTTAAAGCTACATATCGACAATATTTTCTTTAAAAGTGCTTTTTTTCTGAAATTGACAATATATGTATCCTATGATAAAATATAGATCTATTTTACAAATATTTTAATGTACATTGAAAATATATATAAAAGATTGTAATACTAAAAAATCCTTGTATTTTGTAAATATACATAAAATCTTTGTTATACAATGTAATCATATATTCTATGTGTGAATTTAAAGAAATAGGATTATGAAAAGTGTGATAGAGTTAAGATAACATTGTGACCAAAGGTTCGCTACGGCAAGGAAGTATTCCAACGAAGCCGCGCTTTCGCTCCGTTCCAGACG
>CAJUHN010000405.1 GCA_910585935.1 uncultured Lachnospiraceae bacterium
TACCGTTACGTCTGGAACGGAGCGAAAGCGCGGTTTCGTTGGAATAGAGTCCTGCCACCGCGACCCTCCCACGATTCCTTTTCACCACAATATTCATCCTATCGTTTTAATAGAAAACTCACTATAACAATGGTGCTAATAATCTAGAAACTTGTTCTTTTATCCGTATCATCAAGTTCCTCTGACTATAATCATATTTCGTAATCTCTGTTGATTTCCCCAAATCTTTTAAGAAAATGTCTTCTAACTGTCTAGTCGCTTCCGAACTATAAATCACCGCATTTACTTCAAAATTCAAATAAAAACTTCTCATATCCATATTTGCTGTCCCATAACTGCTCACCAATCCATCTACCATCATTCCTTTTGCATGAAGAAATCCATTATCATAAGTGTAGCACTTCACTCCCGCTTCCAATAAATCCCCCACAAAAGAATACGTTGCCCAATACACAAACGGATGATCTGGTTTACAAGGTATCATCAATTTCACATCTATTCCTGACATCGCGGCCACTTTTAAAGCATCCATCACCGCCTCATCAGGAATAAAATATGGACTTTGCATATAAATATTTTTCTTCGCCTTGCTGATTAAACGCAAATAATTATTTTTAATATTCTGATACTTAGAATCCGGACCACTCGAAATGATCTGTACTCCCTTATTCCCCGGCGCTTTCTCATAAGTCACATCCATATATTTTTCACTCCTAAATAAATCTTCTTTTGCCGCATAGTTCCAATCTAATAAAAACCGAATATGCAGTTGAGAAGCTGCTGAACCCACTATCTTTAAATGTGTATCCCTCCAATATCCAAATTTAGGATCTAACCCAATATATTCCTTTCCAATATTAAATCCTCCCACAAAAGCTGTCTTTCCATCAATCACTACTATTTTTCTGTGATTCCTATAATTCATTCGCAGTTGAAATCTTCCTAAAAGTGCAGGGAAAAATTCTGCTACCTGTATTCCCTGTTTTCGCAGTTTTTTCCAATAAGATTTCTTTATAAATCTGCCTCCCATTGCATCATATAATATTCTGATTTCTACTCCTTTTTCCGCTTTTTTTAACAGATGCTTTACGATTTTATGAAATAAAATATCATCTTTAATAATATAATATTGAATATGGATATAAGATTCTGCTTTATCAATTTCTTGTATCAAAGCATCAAACTTCGCATTTCCATCTGTATAAACCATGATATCGTTATCTTCCGAATACATCTCTTGTCCAGATTCCAAATTGTATAAAACCAAATCATCATAATCCTGTAAAAGTTTATCTGAAATAGAAAATTCATTTCTAAAAATGGTTTCTTCTTGCTTGCGGATTCGATAATTTAATCTGTCCTCTATTTCTTTTACGCGAAACATCTTAGATTTATGCATATTTTGTCCCAATAATAAATATAAAATCACTCCTGCAATAGGAACAAAATATAAAACTAAAAGCCATGTCCAAACTGTTTTTGGATCACGCCTTTCAAAAAAAATCAATAGGATAATAAAAATTCCATTAATAAATCCAATATGTTCCATCAACCATGTGAAGATTATTTGTAATTCACTCCAAAAGGATTGTAATAAAACACTCTCTTGCATATCTATTTCCCCTTTTAATATTTTTTAGGTGATGTTTTCTTGTGCAAACATATTTCTTATTATTCTTAGAATAATATCATATATCTCATTTTTTTTAAATGGGAATCTTTCATTTCTTGTTGATCTTCTACATACTTTTCTGCTATTTTTCTCACAATTGCCTATTTTCAATTCTGGAAAATAATGATACAATACAAGTACTGTTGTGATGCAGTATGGACTCATCTTATATATGAGTTAATAAACAAAGGGAGGTCTTTATGAAAACCGTATTTATTGTACTTCTGGTTATCTTAGCTATTGCCGCTGTTTTACTCGGTCTGCTCTACTTCTTCGGACGAAAAGCAGAAAAAAAACAGAGAGAACAAAAAGCTGCAATGGATGCAGTGGCACAAACGATGTCACTTTATATTATTGACAAAAAACGTATGAAACTCAGTGAGGCAAATTTACCAAAAATTGTAACAGATTCCACTCCAAAATATTTGAGGCGAGCGAAATTGCCTATGGCAAAAGTAAAAGCTGGTTCACGCGTTATGACCTTAATCTGTGATGAACAAGTCTTTTCTCAAATACTTCCTAAACAGGAAGTAAAAGCGGTTGTCAGTGGCATCTACATTACAAGCGCAAAACGTATTCGTGGACCGCTGCCAGAACCAAAACCGAAGAAAAAAGGGCTTCTTTCCAGATTCAAAAAGGAAAGTCCTGATCAGACACCTCAGATAGCACAGAATTCTAAAAATAAATCTTCCGCAAAGTAAGATTTTTTTAGCAAACATATCTTAAAACATTTAGAAAAAGCACATGCGTTCCATTTCAAGAGGAACGCATGTGCTTTTTCTAAAATTATGGAGCTATATCTAATTTAATCTCTCTATTTTATTGCCATTGTGAACCTTTCTTTTCATAAAGTAGAATAGCCAACTCACAAGCGAAGGCAAGGAAGTATTCCATAAGAAGCCCCTTGGAAGACGTCGGCACTTAATAAGCAAACCCGCAAGAAGCGGGATTTGCGAATTTAGTGCACGTTACGTCTGGAACGGAGCGAAAGCGCGGCTTCGCTGGAATACTTCCTTGCCGGAG
>CAJUHN010000406.1 GCA_910585935.1 uncultured Lachnospiraceae bacterium
GTGCCGACGTCTTCCAAGGGGCTTCTTATGGAATACTTCCTTGCCTCCGCTAGGTGGTTGGCTGTTCTACTTTTTGAAAAATAAATGTTATGAAAATCTAAGTGAGGAGATATGTAAAAGCGATTCTCAAAAAAGTCAGCATTTATAGGAGTTTAAAGTTTTTCAATTACCTATAAAAGTATAAGGGGGAAAGGATATGATTTTTTGTATGATCCTAGCATCAGCCCTTTTCATTGGTTTTGTATTTCTCTTTATGACAGCATCAGATGGCATGATAGATGCAATGTTGATTTGCTGTAAGGAAATTGAAATAGAAAATCAGAAAAATCTGCAGGCAGAAATGAAACTGCTGGTAGATAGTATGAAACATGAAGAGGATCTGAAAGACAAAACAAAAATAAAAAAGGGTAAGGGTTTGAAAAAGAAGCTGGATACGTCAAAGAAGAGATATGAGGTACTTGAGAAAGGAAAAATCAGTGTTCTTGAAATCATACCGATTACTGGGTATCGCTTGATGCAGTTGTTAAAATTAGATATTACAAATGAGGTAGTAAAAAAGCTGAATCAGAAATGTATCCAATTTAAAGAGAAAAAAGAAGCTATGAATTATACTTACTATTTGCTGAGTTCTTTATTTGGTTATAGTCTTCTTGGTATTCTTTTATTCTTTCTTATACTAGGATTATTACTCGCAATGGGATTTTCTACAAGGAGTTTTGTTATAGCTTCTATGGCGCTAGTAGTTTTTTTTGTTCTCGGCTATGTGCCATATGATAATGTGAATGATGTGATTCGTAAACGTAAGGAAGAGATTGAGAATCAATTTCCTCAGGTGATATCAAAAATGACACTTTTAACAGTAGCAGGTATGGAAGTAAATCAGGCGTGGAAACTGACATGTAGTAATGAAAAGGGTGTATTATATGATGAAATGCGCTGCGTGATGGTAGAATTGGATAATAATGTGCCTCCTGCTGAAGCATATTCTAAATTTATCTCGCATTGTAATAATACATATACAACGAAACTGGGAACAGCGATTATACAAAATATTTCTAAAGGAAATTCAGAGATTGTGACACTGTTTCGTACTTTGAATGATGAAAGCTGGATGGAACATAAACATAATGCAAGAAGAAAAGGGGAAGCGATTCAGTCTAAATTGATGATTCCGACTTTGCTTATGTTTTTTGGGATTCTTGTGCTAGTTATTCTTCCTGTTATGAGTGGATTCGGTTTTTAAAGATTGGATGATAGGATAGATAAAAATATAAAAGGAATGAGGAGAAAAAGATGAATTGGATAGATACGAAATATTTAAACATGAAAATTCGGATGCAGAAATTTGTAGATGAATTTTTGAGTGGAGAACAAGGAGTATCTGCATTTATAGCTACGATTTTGTTAATTGTTATTGTAGTAGCATTATGTGCGATATTTTGGACAAATATTAATGAATGGTTTACCAATACATGGGGGGAAATTATTGGAAATGATGGTATGGGTGGAATAGGTAAACAGAAAAGTTAATTCATAAAATAATAAAACAAAGGAGGCATAGAACATGTACAAGTTATGGAAAGAACAAGATGGGCTCGCAATCGTGGAAGCTACTATATTGTTGCCTTTTTGTTTTATCATGGTGATTGCGATATACTATGCCTCTATTTTTATGTGCCAGAAAGCGAATCTGCAGGCGAATTTACAGACAGCGCTTATTTACTATAAAAATGCGGAATCGGATAATTATGTAGAGGCGAAGACAAATATGTCCTATTCTACAACAGATGGAACGATTGGGGCAGTAGGGAGCAGTTATGGACGGTCTTCTTTATTGTTTCCATATCGGTTTTTTGGTATGTCTTTTAACAGCAGAAAATATGAAGCATTTTTTCGGACTGTGTGTGGGTATATGTTTTTTGATGATGGTTCAAATGTGATTTTATCTTCAAAAACTCATAATTATGTTGTATATCAGACAATCGAAGCGACTGCGAAACAGACAGTAAAACCGGCAATCAGTTTTTCTATGATAGGGATTCCTGACAGTTTAGAGATTTCGGTTCAAGGTGAGGTTGTAGTAAATGATGCAGATGATTTGATAAATAATGTTGATTTTGTAATGAATATTCTGAGCAATACAAAGATTGGTAAAAAGGCGGCAGAGATGGTTCAGAAAGCGAATGGACTCTATGGAAAATTTAAGGAAAAATTCAAGATATCTGGTAGTTAAGAGATGATTTGAATAGGATTGTGAAAAAGTTAGGAGTACAGGAGTACATTTTGAGCGAAGGTTCGCTAAGGCAAGGAATATTCCACCGAAGCCGCGCTTTCGCTCCGTTCCAGACGTAGCGGTACTAAATTCGCGATTCCTTATGGAGCTGCTCATTAAGTGCCGACGTCTTCCAAGGGGCTTCTTTTGGAATTATTCCTTGTCTTAGCTAGTATATTGGCTGTTCTGAAAGAGATAATTCCACTGTGTATCATGATATATATAAAGAAAAATTTTTGTTTTCTTAGTCTTGTAAAGTGACAGATATTCACCGTAGTCTGTAAGCTGCCATATCGCTTCATAAACTTGCCTATATCGTAGACTAGCACAGGGAAGTATCTATTCCAAAAGAAGTCCCTTGGAAGACGTTGGCACTTAATGAGCAGTCCTGTTAGGGGCTGCGAATTTAG
>CAJUHN010000407.1 GCA_910585935.1 uncultured Lachnospiraceae bacterium
TGGTACTAAGCGCACAGCCCTTTTCGGGCTGTTTGCTAAGTGCCAACGTCTTCCAAGGGGCTTCTTATGGAATATTTCCTTGCCTTAGGCTGGTTCATTGGCTGTTCTGCTTTTTGAAAAACGAATGTTGGCGATAAACTAGGAAAATCTCAGGGAGGAGATATGTAGAAAGAACTCTCAAAAAGGTTAGTATTTATATAGCTTTCAGAGTTTCGCAATTACCTATAATTAGAGATAGTTCAGAAAGGAGAAAAATATGGGAGTATCATCAATTAATTCTTTATACACAGGTTTATCAAGTGGTTATAGTATTAATAAAGCTGCTGATAATGCAGCAGGACTCGCGATTGCAGAGAAATTACAATCACAGGCAAATGGTTATAACGTGGGAGCAAACAATGCGGCTACCATGAATGATTTGATTAATGTAGCAGATGGAGGAATAAGTTCTATTACAGATTCTCTACAGCGTATCCGCGAATTAAGTTTGCAAGCATCTAATACAGCAATTTATTCGTCAGAAGATATTTCAGCGATGCAGTATGAAATAGATGGGCTAAAACAGTCTATTCAAGATGCTGCAAAAGGAACGCAATTTAACACTATGTCATTATTAGATGGAAGTAAAGCAGATTTACATGTGGCATCTAATCCAGATGGAACAGGAATGTCAATTAAAATGGTGAATACTACTTTAGAATCTTTGGGAATAGCTGATTATGATGTGACAAAAGATTTTGATATTTCTGTTATTGACAAGGCGTTAGAAAAAGTCAGCAGTGCAAGAAGTAGTTTAGGTGCGAGTTCTAATGCATTGAGTACTGTCATCAATTCTAATTCTTATACAGCATTAAACTTGACTAGCGCACAGAGCAGAATAGAAGACTTAGATTATCCAAAAGCGATTTCTGATTTACAAAAAGAAAGATTATTAGAACAGTATAAACTAAATATGATAAAAAAGAAATCAGAAGATGAATCCTTAGTCTTAAGGCTTTTTAGATAGTGGATTTAAGTGATTCATAGCGACAATAAACTGGAGTAAAAAAAATGTCATTAATAACACAAATACATGGCTGGATTACAATACGCTGCTTTTATAAAAATTCTGATAAATTTGATGAATTAGAAGAAGAATTTTTAGAAGAAGTTTTGATAGAAATAAAGAAATTTATTGAACAATGTGAGTTTCAATTTACTGAAGTGAGTTTTTATCAGAAATATGAAATGACATTTTTAAACATATGCGGAATGAGCTGGTATTATGATGAATGTGAGAAAGTGATACAGCTTTATCAAATGATATCTAAGCTCGCAAAAGGTTCTTATGGAGTGTTATATGTACAAAGTGAAAAAGAAGAAAATGTATTCAAAGTTTATACATTAAAACGCGGTTGTGTCTATGAGCAGGTAGATCAATTATTATCACCTTGTATACCAGAAATTGAGGATTATCCAAAATGATATTATGGCTGTCATATCAAATATTTGATGTGGCAGCCATAATTATGCTAAATAATATTAGTTTTTTGAGTCAATAAAAAATTTTTTATAATTATCCTTTAATTCCCATAACAAGTTTTCCTCAGAGGTCAGTTTTAACAGATAATAACACTCTGTATATATAATTTTAGCTTCTTCAAAGCGAGTTAAGTTGCATAAAATACAAAACTTTTTGATGAGCATTTGAGGCAGAAGTTTTAGAGAATGTTGTTTTAATGCAAAATCTATTCCTTCTGTGATGAAATTAAGTGCTTCTTCAAAATTTTGTATTTTATATTTTACAGTGCTCAGATTTAAACATATAATTTGAAACAAGCTTCTATCAGAATCGGAATATTTATAATATGGATTATAAGATAAAATAGGATAGGTTCTCAATATATTCAACAATTCTTCATATATTTTACATGCGATATTATATTTTTCTAGATGCATATAATTATATCCTAAAATATTAAGTAAAACATAACTTTCATGAGAAAGGTTTCTTAAATCCATAGTTTCAAGTGAAAAACGGGCATTGTCTACTTGAATACCCAAAAGGCAATATGTATTAGAAGCATCAAAGTTATTTTTAAAGGAAGAATAATATAGAGCTTTTGCATAATATAAAAGCTGTAAATTCTCTCCTTCTTTAAACTCATCTAGAGCTTCTACCTTTGAAATTAAATCTATGATAGAGGAAATATCCTGATTTTCTATAGCAGAATATAGACTCAGTTTTAAAGTATAAGATTCTAATGATGTCCCAAATGTGAGTTTCAGATAACAGGATTGTAAATCAAAATTTAATTTTTGAGATAATGATGTAATAAGATGAGGGGAAGGTTCATGTTGACCTCGTTCTATTCTTATAATTTCCCTTCTAGAACAAATATTCTTAGCTAGTTGTTCTTGAGTCATTTTTCGTACTTTGCGTATTTCTCTAATAATTTCTCCAATATTTGCGGACATAAAAAGCATCTCCCCATATTTTTATGAATAATGATTTATTATAATATCATAAAAAGTGTAAAAATGCAAATGAATGGCTGTAATTCATTATTATTATTTCTAATTTATAAAGGTTGTTTTATTTGTTTCGTGAAAGTTCTGCTTAAGGGAAGAAAGTATTCCAACGAAGCCGCGCTTTCGCTCCGTTCCAGACGTAGCGGTACTAAGCGCACAGACCAT
>CAJUHN010000408.1 GCA_910585935.1 uncultured Lachnospiraceae bacterium
TCCAACGAAGCCGCGCTCCCGCTCCGTTCCAGACGTAATGGATACTAAATTCGCAACTCCTTATGGAGCTGCTCATTAAGTACCAACGTCTTCCAAGGGGCTTCTTTTGGAATAATTCTTGTCCTAAGCTAGTTTTTGGCTGTTCTAAGTAATGCTTTCTAATACTTTAATTCATCTGAAAAGGAATTTATTTTTTAGATAATTTATAAAAATTATTCACGTTGTGTATCCCTATTTTTTTCTATACTTAAAGTTATGAGGTTGATCAAAGGATTTTGTCTGAAAACAAAAGTTTTAATTCTATTTTACAAACAATACCTCTTATTATTTCCTATAATTGAATATATTATCACAAATATATTTTCTGTAGAATAGTCAATAAACTAGCTTAAGGCAAAGACCTATTCCAAAAGAAGCCCCTTGGAAGACGTTGGTACTTAATAAGCAGTTCCGCAGAAGCGGGGCTGCGAATTTAGTACCGCTGCGTCTGGAACGAAGCGAAAGCGTGGCTTCGTTGGAATAGGTCTTTGCCTTAAGCGAACCTCTAATCAAAGTGTTCTCATGTTCTCTTTTCTATACTAATCTATTGTACTAGAACTAGATAACATTAGAAATTCTTAGATACGGCAATTTTATTTTATTACATTCTTTCAGGTGCTTGAAATCCTAATAAATCAATACAGGTTTCTAACACTTCTTTTGTTAATTTCAGTAATGTAATCCAACTATATTTTTTCTCTTCCTCTTCTTCTTTTAAAATGACAACATTATGATAAAAGCTATTAAAGTTTTCTGCTAATTCATATAAATATTGGCAGATCCTATGAGGTGCTATTTCTTGATAAGAACTTTCTAATACCTCAGAGAGTTTAGAAATCACCAGCATCAAATCTTTTTCGCTTTTTGTGTAAGCAGGTTGAATTTTATTTGCTTTTTCTAAATCTCCTCCATTTTCTACATATTTATTTAAGATAGATTTTATTCTCACAATGGTATATAAAATGTATGGTCCTGTATTTCCTTCAAAAGAAGAAAAACGCTCTATATCAAAAATATAATCTTTAGAAGCCTGATTTGACAAATCTCCATATTTAATGGCGGCTAATCCTATTATCTTTGCCGTTTCTTCTATATGTTCTTTTTGAATACTAGGGTTTTCTTCCATCTTTTTGCAGACTGCTTCATAAATTTCCTTAATCAGATATTCTAGGCGCATAACACCGCCTTCTCTTGTTTTAAAGGGTTTTCCATCTTTCCCATTCATAGTTCCAAATCCTAAGAAATCCATCTTACAATCAGAAGATACCAAACTCGCTTTTCTTGCAACTCGAAAGACTTGGGTGAAATGTAATTCCTGCCGTTTATCTGCCAAATAAATATAGTGATTAGGTTGGTAGTCCTGTTCTCTCTGTACAATAGTGGCGAGGTCAGAAGTCGCATAAAGAGAAGCTCCATCTGATTTTTTAATCAGACAAGGGGGAATTTCTTTGGAATCTTCTTCCTGTGTGACATCTACAACTAACGCTCCCTGACTTTCATAAGCGATCTTTCTCTCCACCATATCTTCTATCATGGAAGGAATATAGGGTTGTGCATCACTTTCTCCCTTCCAAAGATCAAATTCCACCTGTAAATTATCATAATTTTTCTTTAAATCCTCTTTTGAAACTTTCATGATCATCTGCCACAATGCAGTATAAGCAGGATCTCCATTTTGCAAGCGATAAGTTGCCTGATGCGCTCTTTCTTTAAATTTTTCATCTTTTTTAGATTTTTCGCTTGCAGTAGGATAGATCTCTTCCAATTCTGAAATCGTAAAAGGAGGCTCTTCTTTGGAAAAATCTATTGTTTCATTTTCTTTAAAATAAGGGAGTTCTGGTTTTCTGTTCTTTACTTCTTCTATAATCAAGCCCATTTGAAGCCCCCAATCTCCCAAATGAACATCTCCAATCACTCGATTTCCAAAGAATTTCATAATGCGTTTTACACTTTCTCCTATGATAGCAGAACGAAGATGACCTACATGCAAAGGTTTTGCTACATTTGCTCCTCCATAATCTACTATAATAGTCTTTGGATTCTCTTCCTTTTCACATCCAAAGTCTTCCTCTTTTCTCATTTGATTCAAATAATCTGCTAAAAATGCCTTATTGATTTTGATATTAATAAACCCCGGCATCACAGCTGAAATCTCTTCAAACATCTCTTTTTCCTGTAATTTCTCTGTGACTTCTTTGGCGATCATAATAGGAGCTTTTTTATAGATCTTTGCTGCTGCCATCGCCCCATTACATTGATATTCACATAAATCAGGGCGATTAGATATTCCTACTTTTCCATACTGGGGATCATATCCGCAGTCTTTCAATACATTCTGTAATTCTTCTGTAATTAAATCTAATATCTTTTTCATCGCTTTTCCTTTCTAGTTTTTTTAGTTAATTGCAAATCTCTAAAAACCATATAAATACTAACCTTTGCAAAGATTATTTTTTTGTATCTCCTCACTGAAACTTCATAAATTATCGTAAGTTTCACATTTCAAAAAGTAAAACAGCCAACCAAGTAGCGAAGGCAAGGAAGTATTCCAAAAGAAGCCTCTTGGAAGACGTCGGCACTTAATAAGCAAACCCACAAGAAGCGGGATTTGCGAAT
>CAJUHN010000409.1 GCA_910585935.1 uncultured Lachnospiraceae bacterium
AACAAAAAGCTGAATCTCCAATCGACGTGATACTATCAGGAATTATAACACTGACCAAATTCTTACAACCATAAAATGCATACCCTCCCATAAAATAGATCATTCCATCTCCAATAGAAGTAATTGGTATTCCCTTTACTTCTCTAGGAATCGTTACATGATTATCAAAATCTTTATATTTTACTAATTCTCCCTTTGTATTTACTACAAAACCGTTTTCCTCTACACATTCTTCTTCTATCCACTCTCCACTTTTGATATCAAAATATTCCATACTATTTTACTTTCCTCTTCTGTTTAACCAACAATATATCTTTTACTTTATCTTTCTATTAGACTTTATTTTAATTAGTTAAGACAATGAATTTATAACCTTCTCTTTTCGCATACTTTTCTGCTGTTGAACCTTTATGGGCATATATGGTTGTTTTTTCTCTATCTCTGAATAGATTCCTTTCCTCTATATCAATGTTATCATTATAAATAAAAATAGATTCTAAGCTACTACATTCCGCAAAAGTACCATGCTCTATGCAAGATACTTTTTCTGGAATTGTTATACTTCTTAGGTTTTCACAACCATGAAATGCTGTGTTTTCTATCGTTATTACGCTATTTGGGATTGTTATATTCGTTAAATTATAACAGCCCAAAAATGCCATTTTTCCTATCGTTGTTATCCCTTCCGATAAACTAATATTTTTTAAACCATAACAACAGCTAAATGCTCTTTCCTCTATCGTTGTTACACTACTTGGTATTGTTATATTTTTTAAATGAAAACAATTCTCGAATGCAGATTTTTCAATAATCGTTACAGTATCAGGAAGTATAATATTTTTTAAATTATCACAATTACGAAATACCGAGTTTCCTATTATTTTTATTCCATCTGGAATAGTATAAGAAGTATCTGGTTTTTCTACTGGATAAAAAAGTAAGGCTTGTTGTTGCTTATTCAATAAAATTCCATCTATACTCATAAATGTTACATTTTCTTTATCCACTATAATATCTTTTAAATGAAAACAACTAGAAAATATGCCTTCTCCAATGAAAGTTACACTTGATGGTATCCTAATATTAGTTAAGTTGCTACAACCTGTAAAAGCAAAATTTCCTATTGAAATTACACCTTCCGATATGGTAATATCCATTAAATTTCTACAGCCTCCAAAGGCAGAATCCCCAATAGAAGTTACACTATTAGGAATTGTGATACTGGTTAAGTTTTCGCAAAGACTAAAAGCAGAATTTCCTATTGAAGTAATACTATCAGGAATTATAATACTGACCAAATTACTATGACCATAAAATGCATAAATCCCCATAAAATCTAATATTCCATCTCCAATAGAAGTAACTGTTATTCCTTTTATTTTTCGGGGGATAACTACATGTTTATCAAAGCCTTCATATTGTATTAATTTTCCTTTTTTATTTACGGTAAAACCGTTTTCTTCTACCAATTCTTCTTTTTTGATATTCATATATTTCATATCATTTTAATTCCTTCCCTATTTAACAATATATCAATTGCTCTATCTTCCCATCAAACTTATATTGGTATCCTTCTTTTTTATGATATATCTTTTCGTTTTTTAATCCTCTTCGATGGATTTTAAAAAAAGTTGAACAATCTCCTCTTTGCTATAAGGAAAAGTAACTTGATTATATTTTTTTAATAGTTCTTTTTTTATCTCTATTGGAGGATAGGTTACGTTTAAATTCATAAATCTATCTCTTTTCTCACAAAAATCGGTATTATTTTTCGTCCTTTTTTCTTCTCTTTCTTTCCAACCGCTTAATAAAATATCAGAAATATCCATTCTATTCCAATCACTTTTTACTTTTAAAAACTCCAAATCACAATTAAGTATCAGTGTTTCTTGCAATTTCCATTGACAAGGATGGAATTGATTTGCTACTGCTCCAAATAAAGCACTTAATTCTAACAATAAATTCTTTACGTCTTCAAATGATTTTTCTTTTACTTCTAATACCTTCTCTTCCATAAATTCTGCTGCCTGTTCTACATTCCACTGTTCTATTTTGATATTTTCTCGTTTTATCAAACTCTTACACAACTGTTCATGTTCATAGAAAAGTTTTTCCATATCTTCATCAGCAAAATAATCTGATAGAATGGGTTCTTTTATTTTTTCTAAAAAAGGGATTCCATATTGAGAAAGAATACTCGCATATTGTTCAATTGCTTTCTTATATTCTTCTTCAGTTTCAAAATATAATCCATGTTCCATACAGTCTGGAACAAAACTATTAATTCGATATCCATGATGTCTTGTAGATTTTAAGTTTAAATAAATCATATTATGATATTGACTATCTTGTAATGATACAATTTGCCTTATTACTTCCCCTTTACTATTTTTTACTTTTCTGAAAAATTCTGAACTTATTTTATCACTACCTATATAAGAAAATCCTTCTGGTTCTAATACTTTTCCTATTATATCTTTTATCCATAATTCTCTGTTCATTTTTTCCCCCTTCTTATAAGAAAATTCATTGTAAAATCTATTATCTTTTCTGAATCCCTTTAATTCATGCTATTTTAATTAACCAAAATAACTTTTATTCTTATCCTTATCTCACCTATTACTAATGTCATTTTAA
>CAJUHN010000410.1 GCA_910585935.1 uncultured Lachnospiraceae bacterium
TCTGCACTCCCACGGAAACAAGGAAGTCCCAACCCACCGCTTTCGCCTTGGCGGTTTAGAATCGGGGGACTTCCTTGATGAGGTTAAAATATAGAAAATGGAAGGTGTAGACTATCTTTGAAATCAGGTATTAGGTTTTGTAAAGGGATTAGAATAAATAATAAATAAAAGTTAGGAGAACATTTTGATGAAAGGGGCGGCGCTACGGCAAGGAGGTATTTAGGCGAAGCCGCGCTCTCGCTCCGTTCCAGACGTAGTGGTACTAAATTCGCGAACCTTTACGGGTTTGCTCATTAAGTACCAACGTCTTCCAAGGGGCTTCTTTTGGAATACCTCCTTGCCTCCGCTAGTTTATTGACTGTTTTCTTGCTGTTAAAGAAGTGTAATCCATCTTTTGTTTCAATAGAAACATAATACTTTGATTACTAAATGCATGGAATATATGAATAATTGTCTATCCCATTTATCCATATATTCTTTTAATGGCTGATAATAACGAGATGGGTCGTTATTATCATCAATAAGTTTATCATAATCAGTTACAATATCTATAGTCTTCACCTCCACAAATTCCGATTGTGATTTAATGATTTTTAAGAAATCAAATATTTCGACCTACAGGCGAAAATATTCGCCGTTTTAAGCGAATACAAAATCTCCGATTTCTGATATAATCTAATAAAAGGAAACACTTTTAAGATACTACTATTGGTTATAGGAGGTTTTTCAGATGAATAAAGTATCATTGCGCATTGCCGACTTGCGTAAAAAAGTAAAAGTGACACAGCAAGAACTGGCAGACAGCATCGGAGTATCATTTCAAACCATCAGCAAATGGGAAACTGGTGTCAATATGCCAGATATAACCATTCTTCCACTACTGGCAGATTATTTTAAAGTTTCAACAGACCAGTTATTAGGCTTAAAACCGCTTGACGGAGAAATCTATATTCCTGAAAAGACAGCCACAAAAGACTTTTGGAATCAAAAACTGGAATATCTTTTGCGAACGCGAAAGAGTTATTGGAACGATGACTATGCCCACTTTCTTATTTCACAGGTTTGGAAGATTGATAAACCGATTTCTGTATTAGACTGTGGCTGTGGATATGGATTTCTAGGATTACTGCTACTTCCTTATTTGCCTGAGGGAAGCACTTATACAGGAATTGATTTTGCAGAAGACTTAATTAAAAAGGGAAAAACTCTATTTGAAAGTCAAAAAATAGTGGCAGACTTTCTCTGTGAAAATGTTTTTGAATATTCAGCCGAAAATCAGTATGATTTCGTAGTATGTCAGGCAGTTCTCAGACATTTAGACAATCCAGCAGCTTTTTATACAAAAGATGATTCAATTTGCAAAACCGGGGGGCTATGTTGTATGTATTGATGTAAACAGGGAATTCGAATGCTGTGGACTTTATATTGATGGTATGGATTATCAGGAATTATGCAGACATGAAGGACTGGAAAAAAAGTGGCAGACGGAACTTGCAATGCAAGGACGAGATTATGCAGTAGCTATTAGGACTGCACATATAATGCAGAAGCTGGGGCTGATTGATATTGATGTAAGAATGGACGATAAGGTAGAGTTTGTTACTACACAATCTGCAAATTATGAGGAAACAAAAAGTGATTTTATCATATATTATCATATATAACGATTGGACTTCTGGCATTAGTGATGAGCAAAAGGAAATGCTAATTCTCCATTTATTAAATCATGGTTTATCCCACAAAGAAGCTGAAGATTATTGCAATCGAAATATTGAAATTGCGGATTTCTTTGCAGACAACCCGACTGCCGGATACACATTTGTGAAAGGAAAAATGATTACTTATGGAAGAAAGACTGGGAAAAAAGCGAATACTTCTGCTTGATATGTATGGTGTGATCATAAAAGAAAGTTCAAGAAATTCATCTGCAAATTCTGATTTATATATTTGATTATAAAATATTTACCTGTCACTTGTAATGTATATTTATAGTCTTATTTTCAGTAAGTACACTATTCCGAAAAGGGAGATTATTATTGATTTATTGGGTGATATTCTTATTTCGCAAACTAGCCCACTCTATAACTAGCGCAGGAACAAATCTATTCCAAAAGAAGCCCCTTGGAAGACGTTGGCACTTAATGAGTGAACCCTACTGGGTTCAACGAATTTAGTACCGCTACGTCTGGAACGGAGCGAGAGCGCGGCTTCGTTGGAATAGATTTGTTCCTGCGCGAACCTTTTGTCACATTTTTTTGATTTTTCTAGTATTTTTACATATTTTCTTTAAATTTATGTATATAGAAATATAGATGTTTAGCCTTCTCAAGATGAGCATTTAACATATATTGATATAAAAAGAAAGCATCCTAGTTATTAAGATGCCTTCTTTTTTACCGTGTGTGAGAAGATTCGAACTCCCGACACCTTGGTCCGTAGCCAAGTGCTCTATCCAGCTGAGCTACACACACATATTAAATTTTAATTGGATGCCGGCGACCGGAATCGAACCGGTACGAGATTAGGTCCCACAGGATTTTAAGTCCTGCGCGTCTGCCAGTTCCGCCACGCCGGCATATCAAATTTGTACATCATGATGTACAAATGGGACCTATAGGGTTCGAACCTATGACCCTC
>CAJUHN010000411.1 GCA_910585935.1 uncultured Lachnospiraceae bacterium
AGATGCACTTGCCGCCGTCCATCACCGCCAATTCATCGGTTGACATCAGTTCTTTGACACATTGTCAAGTGAAGAATTCATTCCTTTTGCTTTTTCATACACGGAATCTTGTAGATGTTCTATAAATGTGCTAAACTATAGCAAATCAGAATATAAGGAGAAATATATATGCGTATTTGGAAAATAGTATTTTCGGTTCTGACAGTTGTTTTTGGTTCTATTGGATTGATGAAATTACTGCCTTATGATATAACGTTACCTATTATGTTTGTGTTTATGGGATTAGTTATGTCATTAAATGCGAAAGAATGCTATGATAAAAAATCGAAAACAGATGCTGCTATTTTTGGCGGAGTAGCAATTTTTGTTTATGCAGTCACAGCATTTAATTTGGTTAGCCGATTGCTATAATTCAAATTTGCGAGGGAAAATATATGATTAGAATAAGACCATATAAAGCTTCGGATGTAGATACGATATTATCGTGGTGTCAAGATGAAAAAGCATTTTATCAATGGACAGCAGGTGTACTTGGTAATTACCCAATAACACAAAATGAATTTTGCTTTGTTGAATCTCTAATGCCGTTTACTGCATTTGATGAAACTGGAATTGTTGGTTTTTTTACACTAAGGAATCCTGATGAATCTTTGGATGAATTACGCTTTGGATTTGTTATTATAAATCCTCACAAGAGAGGAAAAGGCTATGGAAAAGCTATGCTCCAGTTAGGTCTAAAATTTGCATTTGAAATATATGGAGCAAAAAAAGTATCATTGGGTGTTTTTGAGAATAATCTTCCAGCTTATTACTGTTATAAGGCAGTCGGTTTTAGCGACGTAGTTCTTGATACAACAGAAAGATATTGTATTCTGGGTGAGGAATGGAAGTGCAAAGAATTGATTATGGAAAATAGATAGATTCCAGTTTATAGATTTGAACAAATCGGTATTTAAGGAGTTGTTGAAATGGAGATTAGATACATCACCAAAGATGATAATCCTCTTGAAATAAGCAAAATATATGAAAGTAGTTGGAAATACGCATATAAAAACATTATTCCTCAAAACTATCTTAATAGTATTCCAACGGGGCAATGGGCTAATAGTATCAATAAAATTGGTATGAATAACCTTGTTCTGATAGAACATGGGCGTCTTATAGGTACTGCAAGTTTCTGTAAATCAAGATGGGAAAAATACAGCGAATATGGAGAAATCGTTTCCATATATTTTTTGCCTGATTACATTGGAAAAGGATACGGTAGGTTATTGCTTAACAAGTGTATTAAAGAATTAAAACAATGCGGATTTAGTAAAGTGCTTTTATGGGTTTTGGAGGATAATCATAGAGCAAGAAAATTTTATGAAAAAAACGGATTTATTTATTCAGAAGTATTTCGGGATGATAATATCGGTGGGAAAGATATAAGAGAGGTATTGTATTTCCTTGTATAGATAAATTCAAATTTGTGAGGATGAATGTGATGCGTGAATTGATGTTGGTTAGGCCATCTAAACTATATGCAAAACAAGTCATGTCATATAAAGAAGAAATGTTACAATGTGGAGATAGTTTTGATGGTTGTGCAGGTCTTGAAGATGTCCAATCATTTGATGAGTGGATTGACTTTGAGAGAAGATTAAGAGAAAAATATAAAAGCGGATATGTTCCATCAGAAGTGTTTTTAGCGGTAAGGCGAAAAGACGATTTTGTTGTTGGTATGATTGATTTTCGACACCCATTATCGGATTTTCTCAAAAATTTTGGGGGTAATATTGGATATAGTGTTCGTCCGTCAGAAAGACGAAAAGGTTATGCGTCTGAAATGCTGGGATTAGTTTTACCTTTTTGCCGTGCGTTTGGAGAAAGCAAGGTTTTAGTAACCTGCGATAAGCGAAATGTAGCTTCGCAAAGGACGATTATTAAAAACGGTGGAGTGATGGAAAATGAAATTGTTGATACAGTGGGATTAAGTAAAAGTGGCATTATTCAAAGATTTTGGATTTCAATATAGTGTCTTTCTCAACCATTTCCAGTTTGACATACTGGGAAATCGCAATTTAAAGGAGAAAATTATGAATATAGAACAATTTTGGAAAGCCGTTCTTGCCCAAGATGAAAGAGAAATTAGAAAATACTTTCATGCAGAAGCCTATGTAAATTGGCATTGCACCAACGAGCATTTTACGGTGGATGAATATATTGTTGCGAATTGTGAGTACCCCGGAGAATGGGACGGACTCGTTGAAAGAGTAGAAATTGTGAATGATTTAATTATTACAGTTGTTCGTATCTATCCCAAAGATAGAAGTATTTCTTTTCATGTGACTTCGTTTATTCAAACAAAAAACGATAAAATTACAGCAATGGACGAATATTATGCCGATGATGGAATGGCACCACAATGGAGATTGGATAAACGCATTGGGACACCTATCAAATAAATCCCAGTTTTTTCTGGAAGCCGGAGAATAGGGAACCCGGCTTCTTTTTCGTGTACGGGCAAAAAGAAAACCCTTCCCCCAAAAAGAGAGAAGGGCATTGCCGTTATTCTGTTACCGCCGGTATCTCCCCGACAAAGTTATAAATGATTTTGATTTCCTGAAACTTCTCCCCGT
>CAJUHN010000412.1 GCA_910585935.1 uncultured Lachnospiraceae bacterium
CTCCGTTCCAGACGTAACGGACACTAAATTCGCAGACCTTAACGGGTCAGCTTATTAAGTGCCGACGTCTTCCAAGGGGTTTCTTTTGGAATAGTCCCTTGCCTCCGCTAGATTCTTGGCTATTCTACTTATTGAAAAAAAGTTTCACGATAGTAATAGAATATTTCTCTCTGTTTTAACTTCTGCTTTTCAAAAACTCCTTTATATTATCCCTATATTTTCTTCCTAATTCAAAATTACATTCCCCTTTTTCCACTTCTATCCTAATATATTGATTGCTGATATCATAACTTTTTATTTTTTGACCATTCACTAACATAGAGCGATTCACCTGAATGATGCTAGTTCCCTCTAATTTCTGAAGACATTCTGCCAAAGAACTATTTTTTATTACAATCTCTTCTCCCTTTATATTTATCATTACTTTTCTCTGTTCATATCTAATATAATTAATATTCTCTACTTTTATAGGATAATAGATTCCTTCAGAAAAAAACTCTATCAATCTGTTATCTCTATTTTTGTCTATAGCTTTTCTTGGCTTTAATAAAACTGTTATTAACTTTTTAAATATTTCTTTATTTATTGGTTTTGTCAAATAGTCATAACAATGTAATTCATGAAAAGCAAACTCTTCATAATTTGTCCTTGAAGTGACAAATATGATAGGAGTGAGTTCATATCTTTCAATACTTCTAATACTTATTGCAAATCTCATCCCATCTATATTTTCATTCTGACTCAATGAGATATCTATCACAAATAAATCTATCAAATTGTCTATTGCTATCTGACTAGCTTCTTTTTTATTATCCGTTTGGAAAACCAAATTATTTCCACACCTTTTCAACACATCTACTAAAACCTCTCTTGTTTCTTCTTCATATTCTAAAATTAATATTTGTTTTATCTCTTTCATATTTTGTTCCTTTTCTAAATTATTTTCTTCTGCAAGCTCGTTTTAATATCTTTCTTTTCTATTTATGTTTTTTATCACACCTATTGCCTTTTTCTTTCAACATATTTTCACCAACCTTTCTACAACTTTACTATATTTATAAATCATACCAATAAATTAGAAAATAGAACAGACTATTTTTGAAGTTTTTTAAAAAATTTTATTCCTGTAAATATCTAATATAAAATTTATTTATGATATGGTTTCTTTAATGTATCTAAATGCGAAAAAACCTGTTTCTTCTATAATATCACTTAATTTTCACAAATTTTCTCAATCAAAAATGGTTATATTCTCAACAATCTATGGTGAAACCCCATTGGAGCAAACACTTCCACTCCAATGGGGTTTCACCATAATTTTTATTCTCTTTATTTTATCTAAATACATATTCCCTTTCGTCTTCATTTATGATATGGCTCATGATTCTGTATCCTATAGCTTCGATATAATTGCTCTAGTAAAATAACTCTCATAAGCTGATGAGGAAACGTCATTTTGGAAAAACTAATTGCCATATCAGCCTGTTTTAAGAGTTCAAAATCCAATCCTAAAGAACCTCCTATTAAAAATTGTATATGACTTTTCCCCTTCACTCCTAATTGCCCTAACTCTTTTGAAAACTCAACAGAATCAAATTCCCTTCCCTCTATTGCTAATGCTATTGTATATGCATTTTCTCTCATCAATTTTTGAATACGTTCCCCTTCTGTCCTTTTAACCTGTTCTTCTTGTGCCTTTGATAAACTTTCTGGAATTTTTTCATCGATCACTTCTAAAATCTCTAATTTACAATATCTTGATAATCGTTTCTTATATTCCTCTATCGCCATAGTAAAATAAGCTTCTTTTATCTTTCCAACTGCAATGATAGTTATTTTCATTTCTGCTTTTCCTTTCTATATTTCCATTTTATATCTAAATATTTATCTTTAGCATTTTACTAAACTTACTTTTAAAAGTCTATTTCTTTTTCCCTAAAATTATTTTTTTTCATATCTTAACAAAGGCTCGCTACGGCAAGGAAGTATTCCAGCGAAGCCGCGCTTTCGCTCCGTTCCAGACGTAGCGGTACTAAATTCGTAGCCCTTTACAGGACTACTCATTAAGTGCCGACGTCTTCCAAGGGACTTCTTTTGGAATACTTCCTTGCCTCCGCTGTTTATTGGCTGTTCTACTTTTGGAAAAGTGAATGTTATGATAAATTATGGAATCTCAAGGAGGAGATACGCAGAAATAACTTTTAAAAAGCCAGTATTTATGCGACTTTCAGAGTTTCATAATTATCTAAAAAAAGAGAATGAAAGAAACATCTATTCAAATATTGTTTATAGATAAAAACCTTTTGTATCTGTAAATAAATACTTTATTTCTATATAAGTAAAAACATAAATAAAAATTTCTTGGGATATAAAAATTTTCAAATTTAAGAAGATGAAAGAAACTGCGTTAAAACAGATATATTTATAATGCGAACAATTCAGAAATAATATTTACTACTCAAAATAATAAAATCCAAAAAATATTAAAATCACTTTATATCAATCAAATACCCCGCTGCAAGCAACGGGGTATTTGACCCTCGCGGCAGTCGCCAAATGTCTGCAAGCAGCCACTTGGCTCGTTGCCCGCGGGAATAAAGTCAAA
>CAJUHN010000413.1 GCA_910585935.1 uncultured Lachnospiraceae bacterium
TTCGCGGTTTCGCTTCTTGCGAAACTGCTCATTAAGTGCCGACGTCTTCCAAGGGGCTTCTTTTAGAATAGTGTTTTTCTTTCGCTAGTTTGTAGTATGGGCGAGTTTATGAAGTGTCTGTGGCAACGGAAAAAAACTAATTCCGAAGTATTGAAGACACTTTTTTGTGATAAATTAAGTTAAGAACGACAAAGAATACATCAAGTTCGAATAAGGAAAATTTTATCACAGATTATATTGTATAGCAGATAGGCTATACTATTATTTATGGTCTATAAAATTTATTTTTTCTTTATATTTTGTTACCAATAATAAATCTAAAAAAATCATATTTTCTCCTGATGCTTCATATAATTTTTTTGGAGGGAATATGCTTATGCTATGTGAGGTGAATTACGTGAGGATAAAATGGATTGGGTTTATGAATGTTGAAACAGGATTGAAAATTGAAAAAATTAATTTTTATGACGATGTTACTCTTCTTGTAGGACTTTCAGGAGTAGGAAAAACGCAGATTTTAAATGCAATTGAATACTCATTAAATTTGGCAGTGAGAAAAGATATTATTTTGAGACCATATGATGTTAGTATTGGAATATACGTTGATGATATAGAATATGTATGGTCATATAGAATTAAAAGTGTTCCAAATGATGATTTAATTTTAGAAAATCAAGATAAGTATAATTTTGTGTATGAAAGCCTTATGAAAGATGGCGATCTTGTGTTTGAGAGAAATCAAGATATGATAAATGTTGTAGGATATGACAAAGTTCCACAGCCTAAAAAAGATGAAAGTTTACTATCACAGTATTCGGAAGATAAAAAATTTGAAAAATTAATTTCTGGTATTCGTAAATTATATTCTGTTGAAATTGAATTAGCTGTTAGAGGGGGGATAAGTTCAGAAAATTTTAGCAGGTTAAAAACAAAGGTTATAGAAACAATAAAAAAGAATAAGAATACTGAATTTAGAGTATTTAGTCATCTTCCTGTTACCATCAAAATATTTATTGCCAAACATTATTATAAAGAAATATATATAAAAATATTTGAATCAGTAAAAGAATTGTTTATTGAAATTGAAGATATTGATATTGTTGAAGATAAAGAACATGAGATGTATTTAGTTGCTATACAAGTATATGGAAAAAAACTACTGCAAAATGACATTTCAAATGGAATGTTGAAAACGATATATTACCTAGTTGAATTATTTACAATGTCAAAGGATTCTTTGGTTTTAATTGATGAGTTTGAAAATGGATTAGGTGTAAATTGTATTGATCTTTTATCAGATATGTTATTGCATGAGAGAGAAGATTTACAATTTATTTTAACGAGCCATCATCCTAAAATTATTAATGGGATAGAAAAAAATAGGTGGAAAATTATTGATAGAGAATGTGATATTATAAAAAATAGTGATAGCACTAATTATGGAATAGGAAATAGTCAGCATGATGCATATTTTAATTTGATTAATAGATGGGAATATGAAGGAAAAATATAATGAATTACTATTTTTTACTTGAAGATGAAAAATCTTTTATAAAAGTATTGCCAGAATGGCTCAAACATTTGAATTTTACATGTAAACGAGTTCCAGATATAAAATTTGTAGAAGACAAAAATTATGTTTTGCAAAGTGGACAAGGAGTTACACAGTTAATCACTAAAGTACTTTTTGAAACAATCGATACAATAAATGAAAATCCCAAAACGATTGATAAATTAGTTATAATTTTAGATGCAGAAGAAGAAAGCAACAAGTTTTTTCCAAGATAGAAGATAAATATGATGTCAGCAATTTGGATTTCAAAATTGAGGTATTTGTATGTAATCATTGCTTTGAAAGTTGGTTGCTTGGATGTCAATGGGTATATCCACAGAATGAGGTGGAAAGTGAATCTTTTTTCTATCCTTTTTATAGCCATTATGATGTTTCAAAGTGTGATCCTGAGATTATGCCAGTACCAAGAAACTGCCAAGAAATAACAGCGAAGTATCATTTTCACTATTTACATGAAATGTTGAGATATAAAAAAATACGATATAATAAAAATAAACCTAATGTAGTTTCTGATATTACATATTTCAAAGGGCTTCTAAAACGAATTGATGAAACACAACATATAGGTACATTCAAAGAATTTATTGAATTTATTATTAATGAAAGCAATAATATGTAGAAAAGATGGCAACAGAAAATCAGAAAGACATAATAAATGATGTAATTGAAGTAAAAATGGGTATATATTATCTAAAAATTTAAACAAATACCGTTAAAAATAATAAAAAATACTTCAAGAATGAACTATATCTTATATCATATCTCTCTATATAGTGTCCTAAATTTAGATAGTCTGTATTATAAAATAGAATGGCTGATATTATAAACGACAAATTTGTGTAAAGGTTATATTTCGCTATCAAATGTCAAAAACTTTTTAGTTGAAATAAAAGTTCGCTTTATAAGCAAAAACAAAAAAATTAGTGTCATAAAATTATACTAGAACAATCGATAACCTAGCACAGGCAAGGAACAATTCCAAAAGAAACCCCTTGGAAGACGTTGGTACTTAATAAGCAAACCCGCAAGA
>CAJUHN010000414.1 GCA_910585935.1 uncultured Lachnospiraceae bacterium
ATTTTTACTCCATCTGGAATAATATAAGAAGTATTTGGTTTTTCTGCTGGATAAAAAAGTAAGGAATGTTGCTGTTTATCAAATAAAACTCCATCTATGTTTATAAATGTTACATTCTCTTTGTCCACTGTAACCTCTTTTAATTTAAAACAACCGGAAAATGCACTCTCTCCAATAAAAGTTACACTAGCTGGTATAATAATATTCCTTAAATTAATACAACCCTGAAATGCTTTTTTTCCAATAAAAGTTATACTATTAGGTATAGTAATCTCAGTTAAATTACTACAACCTGCAAAAGCAGAGTTTCCAATGGAAGTTACACTGTCAGGAATTTTAATACTGACCAAATCCGTACATCCATGAAATGCATAAATCCCACTAAAATTCAATATTCCATCTCCAATAGAAGTAACTAATATTCCATTCAATTTCCTAGGAATTGTTACATTTTTGTCAGAACCATAATATTGTATTAATACTCCTTTTTTATTTACTACAAAACCGTCTTCTTCTACACACTCTTCTTCTATCCATTTTCTTCTTTTGGTATCGAAATATTTCATATTATTTTACTCTTCTTCCCTATTTAATAATATATCACTTACTCTATCTTTTCATCAAACTTATATAGGTATTTTTCTTTTTTATAACATATCTTTTCATTTTTTAATCTTCTTCGATGGATTTTAAAAAAAGCTAATCTCCTTTTTGCTATAAGAAAAAGTAACTTGATTATATTTTTTTAATAGTTCTTTTTTTATCTCTATTGGTGAATAGATTACGTTTAAATTCATAAATCTATCTCCCTTCTCACAAAAATTGGTATTATTTTCTGTCCTTTTTTCTTCTCTTTCTTTCCAACCTCTTAATAAAATACCAGAAATATCCATTCTATTCTAAGCATTTTTTACTTTTCTAAAAAATTCTCTATTCATTTTTCCCCCTTCTTATATAGAAATATCAATCTTTAGTAAAAGATATTTTTTATTCTTTTAAAATTTTCATATGCTCTGTACAATATCCATATTGAAGTAATAGTTCTTCTTCTATTCCTTCATTGTTTACTCTTTTGTGTCTTAGTCTGCTTTCTCCTTTTGGACGTTTTGATTGCCATCCTCTTTTTAATATCCCCATAACACACATATCGCGCCATCTATATTTTATTTCTTTCGGTTCTGGAAATTTTAAATCACAATTAAGTGTTATATATTCTTTTATTTCCCATTCGCAAGGATAAAATCGGTTGGCTACTGCTCCAAATAATCCGCTTAATTCTAACAGCAACTCTTTTACTTTATGAAAGGGTTCTTCTTTTACTTCTTCTATCCTTTTTTCTATAAATTCTGCTACTTCTTCTACGTTAAATTCCTCTATTTTCCTGTTTTCTCGTTTTAAAAGATTCTCTACTAATTGTTCATGTTGATAATATAACCTTTCTACATCTTCATCTCTAAACGCATCTTTTGGTATTTGAACTTCCTTTAATTCTTCTAATAAGAGGATTCCATATTCTTTTAAAATGTGAGCATAGTTTTCTATTGCTTCTTTAAATTCCTCTTCATTCCTATAATAGAAGCTATGTTCTTCTACCCCCGGATATCCCGGAATAATATCGTCAACATCATACATCATACGTTTTGAGTAAGCTGAATCAAGGAACAAAATCAGCCTTTCATCATATTCATTCTGTATACAAACACTTTGTCTTATAGTTTCACCCTTTTTATTTTTAACTCTTCTAAAAAACTCTGAACATATTTGATCTGAACCTTTATAAAAAAATCCTTCTGGTTCTAATACATTCCCAATTATGTTTTTTATCAATAATTCCTTATCCATTTTCTCCTCCTTATCATTTCATTTCCCATGTAGTTTCGATACCTATTTAATTTCCGTTTCTAATTCATACATGGTATAAGTCGGTTTATTCTCCTTTATCAACGATACATAAATTCAAATATAACCTCTCTTAGTCTTACTCGAACCTTATATTTATGAAATCATTCTTTTTTACTTTTGATTTTATAACGATTGACTAGAGCCTATCCCTCCACCATTTTATCAATGGTTTCCTCGGTACTGTGGTTCTGCTTTCCTTGAGATTAAGAATAGTTATAGATTATTAGAAAGATTTTGTTGGATTTTTATTTTTTTCCCAGCTTTTTCTTTCTAATAAATTTCCTTTCCTATTCAATGCCTAGAGAATAAGCCCCGTACTACGATATTCTCAACTTACCACGTTCCATTCCTTCTAGCTTTCCATCTTTACTTTTAGGTGTTCCCTTTAGCCCTGTTTCTTCCCATTTCGTGACCTTTTTGAAATGCAAGGATTTTCATAATTGATAATCTTACTCATCCTCAGAAACCGCATATTTCATGCTGACTTACTTTTCAATAAGTCTTATGTTTAGAGCCATACATTCGGGAAATTTGTCAGTTTGCTCCTCACAAACATTCTCACCATGAATAATTTATAGCCTCCCGGTCTATGCTTATCTATCCACCTCTGGCTTAGTTTTCCTGTTTCTTTCTTATGAAAGTCTTAGGATAAGTTTCAACCGACTTCACCGCGCTCTCACACAAACTAACC
>CAJUHN010000415.1 GCA_910585935.1 uncultured Lachnospiraceae bacterium
AACGGAGCGAAAGCGCGGCTTCGTTGGAATACTTCCTTGCCGCAGCGTCCCCTTTGACTTTAAAGTAACCTAAATTATAACAAATATTTCTATTCATAATTTCAAAATAATGGAAACAACAACCTCTCATCTATTTTACTGCCTTAAATGCTTCTTCTAAATCTTCCAAAATATCATCAATATGTTCTGTTCCAATAGAAAGACGTATTGTATTAGGAGCGATTCCCTGTTCTTTTAATTCTTTTTCTGATAACTGAGAATGAGTTGTAGAAGCTGGATGAATTACTAGAGATTTTACATCTGCTACATTTGCTAATAAAGAAAATAATTCTAAATTATCAATAAAATCCATTGCCTTTCTAGCATCTCCTTTTATTTCAAAAGTGAAAATAGAACCTCCTCCATTTGGAAAATATTTTTTATATCGTTCTATTTGCTCCTTATTTTCGGAAACAGAAGGATGATGAACTTCTTCTACCTGTGGATGATTTTTTAAAAAATCTACTACTTTTAATGCATTACTCACATGACGTTCTACTCGCAAAGAAAGTGTTTCTAAGCCCTGCAAAAATAAAAAAGCATGAAATGGAGAAAGTGTTGCACCTATATCTCTGAGTAAAATCGCCCTTATTTTCGTCACAAATGCTGCTTTTCCTACAGCCTTTGTAAAGATGACTCCATGATAACTGGGATTTGGCTGTGTGAGGGAGGGAAATTTTCCAGAAGCCTCCCAATCAAAATTTCCTCCATCTATAATAATACCCCCTAATGTAGTTCCATGTCCTCCAATAAATTTTGTGGCTGAATGTACTACAATATCTGCTCCATAGAAGATAGGACGAACTAGATATGGAGTAGCAAAAGTGTTATCCACTACTAATGGTATTTTGTATTTATGTGCGATTTGCGCCACTTCTTCTATATCAATCACTTCTGAACGAGGATTTCCTAATGTTTCTATAAAAATTGCTTTTGTACTCTCTCTGATCGCTTTTTCAAAAGCCCCTTTCTCAAATGGATCTACAAATGTAGTTTCAATCCCATACTCAGGAAGTGTATGTGCTAAAAGATTATATGTTCCTCCATAGATATTTTTGGCTGCTACAATATGCTCTCCTTGTCCTGCCAGATTTTGAAATGTATATGCAATCGCCGCTGCTCCAGAAGCTACCGCTAAAGCTGCCACACCGCCCTCTAATGCCGCCATTCTCTGCTCAAATATATCCTGTGTAGGATTTGTCAATCTTCCATAAATATTTCCTGCATCCTCTAAATCAAACCGTGCTTTTGCATGTTCACAATTATCAAATACATAGGAAGAAGTTTGGTAAATAGGCACTGCCCTCGCTCCTGTTGCCGTATCTGGCTGCTCTTGTCCTACATGGAGTTGTAATGTTTCAAATTTAAAATTTCTTTTTTTTCTGTCTTTTTTCTCTGACATAATATTTCTCTCCCTATTTTATATATTTCATATCTGATTAGTATGTATTTTATATATAATCTTTATTCTTGTCAAGAAGATTTTCTAAATAATTCCATAATTTTTTTTAAATTATATTGATTTTTATGAATACATGATGTAATATATACATATATTACAAGTAGTTTTTAAAACTATATCATATCTATTCTATCGAAATTATAAAAGGAGTGATTATTATGATTAGAGCAAAAGATCCTGGCAGTGCCATCACACATTTTATTGGAATGTTATGTGCTATTATTTCTGCAATTCCGCTTTTAACAAAAGCACCTGATACCTTACACTTTTTATCTTTAGGAATATTTATTGGCAGTATGATACTTTTATATGCAGCGAGTACCACATATCATACCTTTGATATTTCTGAAAAAGCGAATCGAATTTTAAAGAAAATTGATCATATGATGATTTTTATTTTAATTGCTGGAAGCTATACTCCTGTCTGTCTTATTGTTTTAGGAAGAAAAATAGGATTTAACCTTTTTCTATTAACATGGGGAATCGCTATTTTAGGCATTATTATCAAAGGATTTTGGATTAATTGTCCAAAATGGTTTTCTTCTGTTTTATATATTGGAATGGGATGGTTATGTCTATTAGCATTTCCACAGATTATAGCCACTTTACCTAGTGGCGGTTTTTATTGGTTACTAGCAGGAGGTATTATTTATACTATTGGTGGTATTATATATGCCTTAAAACTGCCTATTTTTAATTCCAGACACAAAAATTTTGGCTCTCATGAAATCTTTCATTTATTTGTAATGGGAGGAAGTCTATGCCACTTCATCTGTATGTATCAATATGTAGCTTCTATGCCCATTTAAAGAACAAAGCAAAACCAGTATTTCTAAAATAATCATAGAAAATACTGGTTTTTATGATTCTTATATCATTATTTAACCACTTTCCTCAATTGTCGAATTTTATCTAATGAAAGTTTTGTACACTGTTGAATTTGTTCATCATTCATCCCTATAGAAATCATCTGTATAGCAACTTCTTCTCTTCCCTCTCTCTTTCCTTCCTCTCTTCCTTCCTCTCTTCCTTCTTCTCTAGCCTCTTCTCGTTCTATTCTCTTCGCAACCTCTTCAT
>CAJUHN010000416.1 GCA_910585935.1 uncultured Lachnospiraceae bacterium
TGAGCAAACCCATAAGGGTTCGCGAATTTAGTACCGCTACGTCTGAAACGGAGCGAGAGCGCGGCTTCGTTGGAATAGTGCCTTGCCAGAGCGTAAACCCCTATCTTTACACCCTTAACTCTAACACCCGATATGCTATATCCGAAAATATTTTCTCTTCCCCCTGATGAGATGCCATCACTATTGTTCTCCCCCTTCTCTCCCCCAAAATATACTCCTCCGCTGTTCTCATAGCCTTTTCATCTAACCCCGTAAAAGGTTCATCCAACACTAAAATATCCGAATCCACAATAACTGCCCTCACCAGCGCTACCCTTCTTTTCATTCCTCCACTCAATGTACTGACTGGTTGAAACAGACATTCCCTTGGCAGCACCTTTTGTAAATTCTCTATAATCTCCTCTCTATCTATCGAATCAGAAGCCACAAACTCCACATTTTCTACCGCATCGCACCACTCTAAAAGCCTATTTTCCTGAAAAACTGCTGAAAACCGCAAATCCTTCTTTCTTCCCACCTTCCCAAAAGAAACCTCCTCAAGCCCCATCAAAATCCTTAAAAAAGTAGTTTTCCCAGCCCCAGAAGCTCCCCGTATCCACCAAATCTCTCCCTTTTTTATCTCACATGTCACAGCTTCTATAATCCGTCTTTTCTCAAACTCCTTTGTCACCTGTTCTAACTTCACTAATTCCTGCATCTCTTTCCTCTCACAAAATACTCCTCCACCCACTTCAATATCTCTATCCATATCTTTTCAAATATCACACTCAACAAAATAATAACAACTGTCCACGCAAATAAATCTGGTGTATTCAAATACAATTTCGCCAGATACAAATTCTCTCCAATAGAATATTTAGGAAGCCCTATGATCTCCCCCGCAATCCCCGCCTTCCAGCACATTCCCACTGACATTTTTAAACCACTTGAAATATACGGAAATAGCTGTGGAAAATATAGCTGCTTTATTCTTCTTTTTTTCGGAACACCAAAAACCTCCGCCATCTCTTCTAATTTTTTATCTAATGTTTTTAACCCTTCTAACATACTGATATAATGAATAGGAAATGCGACTAAAAAAGAAATTAAAATGGATATCTTTGCAGAAGATATCCAAATTAATGCTACAATAATAAAAGAAGCGACTGGCATTGCTTTCATCATCTGCAAAATAGGACTACATAATTCCTCAAAAATCCTCACGCGAAATGCCAAAAATCCCAGTAAACTCCCTAAAAACACTGCCAAAAAAAATCCTATTCCCACTTTCATAAAAGAATAAAAAATCGCTTTCCAAAAATCTCCCTCTCCTACGAGATGATACAAACTCCTTCCCACCTCGATAGGGCTGGCAAATAAAATCTTGGGAATAAAAAAGCTAACTATCTGCCAAAGAAGCAGCCAAAATAAAATAATACAAATCTTTCTCCATCTATCTATTTTATTTTGTATAATAAAATGCTTCATCTGGAAGCTGTCCTCCTACTGACTCTTTATTCTGCTCAAACAGCGAATTCAAATAGCCACTTAATTTATCTTTCATATCCTTCCCTGTAATACAAGTGATATTACAATACGGAATAGCCTTTGTCGCCACAGCAGCCTTGACAATATCATAACTCTCTATCCATGCAGCAGCCTCTTCTACATTCTGATTGACAAAATCCGCCGAAGCTTTATGCTCTTCTAAAAAAATTTTTACTGCCTCTGGATGCTCTTCTAAAAACTCATTTCTCACCACTGTCACACCTGTCACCAAACTGCTTTTTTCTTCTCCTTGCACCTTATCCCATTCTTCTGTTAAATCAAGCGCAATTCTCAACGCTTCATTTTGACTACAAGCTACCGTAACAAATGGCTGTGGCAATAATCCAATCGCGTTTTCTGTATTCTGTAAAACGGAAGCCACCTCTGTCGCCTCTGTCTTAAATTCCACTGTCACATCTTCCCTTGTCAACCCATTTTTCTCTAATAAATAATTAAGAGCATACTCAGGCGTCGTTCCCTTTCCTGTCATATAAATAGTCTTCCCTTTTAAATCCGCAAAAGATTGAATAGACGTTCCATTTTCTACTACATATAAAACCCCTAATGTATTAATATCAATTACTGTAATCCCTTTCTCTGTTTTCTGATATAAAACAGCCGCCAAATTCGCTGGAATAGCCGCGATATCTATCTCTCCCTTTACGATTTTAGGCACAATTTCATCCGCTGTTGTATACATCGCAAAATCATACCTAACACCCGTCTGAACTTCTTTTTTATCCTCTATCATTTTCACCATTCCCATAGAAGTAGGCCCTTTTAACCCTGCTATGTGTATAGTAACATCTTCTTCTACCGTTGACTCCTTTTTCCCACAGCCAACCATCAATATCCCTGTCATACATAATAATAACATGATTCTTATTAATTTCTTCATCTTAATCCTCCATTCTTAAACAACCCAACCCCTCTTTTCTATTACAATTCCTGAAACTCTCTTCTCCAAAAGTAGAACATTCAAAAAACTAGCTTAAGGCAAGGAAGTATTCCATAAGAAGCCCCTTGGAAGACGTTGGTACTTAATAAGC
>CAJUHN010000417.1 GCA_910585935.1 uncultured Lachnospiraceae bacterium
GTTTGAAGGCTTTGTTGGAGAAAAAAATAAGATAATAGCAGCAAGTAGAGGAAACTTCACAGAAACAGATTTTTTCACTGATGTTAGATTAGGCTCAATTTATAGTCTATATTTATTAGATAATTACAGGAAAGAAGTATTAAAAAATTCAAATATTGTGTTATCCTTTAGCGATTATGAAATCGCAAATTATTTAAGATATCCTATTTTAGAATAAATTTCATAATAATTTGATAACAAAATATAATAACATATAAAATGCACGAATAATTCATTCGGAAAATTTTATTCATATATATAAATTCTTACAACAATATTTAAAAAGAATAGGAAGCATAAAATGGCACAAATAAGACATAATTTTGGATATAAAAATATTTGATTTCTTTACTTTTAAAATTTTCCATATATGCAGAAGAAGTTTCTTGTAACAGCAAATAATATTTTAACAAATATTCTAAATTCGTCTTAGAAACATTAAATATTAAATAAGGGGGATATATGTATAAAGATTTTACCAAATATATGTTTCAACATTTTGAAAATTCATATAACATTGGTTGGAAAGAAAATATTACTTTAAAAGAAAAAGAGATAAATAATACTATAGATGATAAATTTATAGATAATTTAGAACTATTTTGCAAATTCCCTATTAATATTTCCAAAGATGGAAAATATAAAATTATTGAAAAGAATGGAGAAAAATATGCTAAAGGATTTGGAGAAATACGAGTTCTAAATGAAAAAAATAATATTCGATATGCAGCACCCAATACTATTTTAGATGATATTATAGAAGGAATCTATATTCCACCTCAAGAATTTATTAAAGCTGTAAAAAATGGACCAAAACCTGATGAGATAGAATATAAACAATTTATATTAAAATATACAGCAAAAAATTATTGGGGAGAAGATGAGGAATATGCCAAAAAAATAACACATATAATTAGCTCATTAAAAAAAGGGGTATCGACATTAAAAAGAGAGATACAATCTGAAAATATCATTAATTGTGTTACAGATAAAGGTTCTTTATTAAATTATGCTATTCAAGAAAAAAAAACCGAAGAAGCACTATATTTAATTGAATCTGGAATCGAAATAAATACCTTTGAAGGAATAGAATTACTTAATGCTATAAGAAATAATCTAACAGAAGTTGCAAAGCTATTAATTGAAAAAGATATTTATATGGAAAAAGACGAATTAAAAAGAAACCCTCTTTTTCAAGCAATTAGATGTAAAAATAAAGATATCGTACTAAAATTATTAGCCCCAAAACAAGACCTAGTAAAAACATATTCTAATGAATATGTTAAGAATTATACCATATTAGATGCCGCTGAACGATGTAAAGATGAAGAAATAATAGAAATAGTAAAAAATATTGTACAACACAAAGAAATAAAGAATAAGCTAAACAGGTAAAACAAATTAAAGTTAGTAATTGACTTTTCTGAATAATTCGCTTATAATTAACATAAAATAAATCAACGGTGGTTGATTTTGGGCTGGTCGAAAGACCCTGGTCCACCGAGCGGCGGGGAATTTCCCCGCCATTTTCATATTCAAATTTACCACAAAAGGATGGTTGTATGTTAGAAAAGATACTTAGTGTATTCATAGACGAATCTGGAGACTTTGGACCTTATGAAACACATGCTCCTTACTACTTGGTTTCTATGGTATTACATAAACAGAATATTGATATATCCGAAAATATAAAAGTTTTTGATTCCCATTTATCAAATCTGGGATATCAAAATCATGCTATTCATACAGGTCCACTGATTCGACGCGAGTCTGTCTATTCAAATGACTTAGTTGAGGAAAGAAAGCGTTTATTCAATTCCTTATTTAATTTTGCTCGTAAACTTGATTTTCAGTATTCCTGCATAAAGGTAAAGAAAAGTGAGTGTTCAGATGTAATAATAATGACATCAAAAGTATCAAAAGCGCTTGCTGATGTTCTTCGCAATAATGAAAAATTTTGGAATAGTTTTGACAAAGTTATTATCTACTATGACAATGGACAAATTGAACTCACAAAAATCCTTACATCAGTGTTTAGTACACTTTATACACATGTAGAATTCCGCAAAGTGAAACCTATAGATTATAAGTTATTCCAAATAGCTGACCTTATTTGTACCATGGAACTGCTTGCTGAAAAGGCTGAAAGCAATTCATTTACTCACTCTGAAATGGATTTCTTTCATAATAGCAGAGATTTTAAAAAGAATTATTTAAAACACATAAGAAAAAAATTACTCTAATGAAAATAAATTCACTGAAGTTTCTAGTTTTGCCCACCTTTTAAATATTTAACAATTATGTTATTAGCTATAGAACTATAGAAAAAAACAAATCTATAACTTACAAGAAAATAGAATATAACTTCACAACATTACTTATACTTTACAAAAATAAAAAACTAAAATTTTCCCTTTTTTCAAACAATATAATTTACCCCCAAAATAGCCAACAAACTAGCACAGGGGAGGAACTATTCCAACGAAGCCGCGCTTTCGCTCCGTTCCAGAC
>CAJUHN010000418.1 GCA_910585935.1 uncultured Lachnospiraceae bacterium
CTTCCAAGGGGCTTCTTTTGGAATACTTCCTTGCCTCCGCTTGGTATTGGCTGTTCTGCTTTTTGAAAAGTGAATGTTACGATAATTTATGAAATATTAGTGAAGAGATATGTATAAAGTAATTCTTAGATTACTTTAAGGAAAGGATATGAAGGAAAAGAGATGAAAAAAATACTGATATCATCAAGTATAGCATTTGGAATCGGGATTTTAGAATGGTTTCATTTAGAAACGAAACGTTTGACAATAAAGAAGTATCAGATAGCCTCTGAAAAGATACCAGAGGCTTTTTCTGGTACGAGATTAGCGGTGATGACGGACTTGCACAATAATTCTTTTGGAAGGGAAAATGAGAAGTTATTAAAGGCATTAGAAAAAGAGAATCCAGAAGCTATTTTAATTGCAGGGGATATGTTGACAGCAAAAGAGGGAAAGAGTTTTCAAGTGCCTCTAAAATTATTAAAGGCTTTATCAGAAAAATATCTGGTATATTATGCATTGGGAAATCATGAATATCGATTAAAGATTTCTCCAGATATCTATGGTACAATGTATAAAGATTATATGAGAGAGATAGAAAATATGGATATCCGAGTTTTGCATAATGAAAAGGTAGCATGGAAGAAAGGAAATAGTAAAATTGATGTTTATGGATTAGAAATAAGCAAAAATTTTTATTATCGTTTTCATCCAGATGTAATGAAGGAAGAATATATAGAAGGGTTATTAGGAAAAAAGAAGAAGGAACAATTTGGCATTTTATTAGCACATAATCCGTCTTATTTTCCTGTCTATGCGAAATGGGGAGCAGATTTAGTCTTATCAGGACATAATCATGGAGGAGTGATTCGCATTCCGGGAATAGGGGGAATGTTATCACCTAATTATCACTTCTTTCCAAAATATGATGCTGGGAGATTTGAAGAAGGAAATTCTACTATGATTTTAAGTGCAGGATTAGGGGGGCATACCATACCTTTCCGAGTATTTAATCCGCCAGAATTGATTATTTTAGAATTGAAGAAAAGAAAAAGGGATTGAGAGAGTGAAAACTTTATGGCTATGGAACAAGAAAAAGAGGATAGAAAATATGGAATACCAGTAAAATTAGAAGTATTTGAAGGACCATTAGACCTTTTATTGAACTTAATAGAGAAAAATAAAGTGAATATTTATGATATTCCAATTGTTGAGATTACAGAACAGTATTTAGAGTATGTCAATCAGATGGAAAAGCAGGATTTAGATATTGTGAGTGAATTTTTGGTGATGGCAGCTACTTTAATTGATATAAAAACAAAAATGCTGCTGCCGAAAAAGGTGAATGAGGAAGGAAAGGAAGAAGATCCGAGGGAAGAATTAGTCAATCAGTTATTGGAGTATAAAAAGTTTAGGTATATCGCAAATGAATTAAAAGGAAAGCAAATAGAAGCTCAAAAGAGTATGTTTAAACCTCCTACGATTCCAAAAGAAGTGGAAAAGTATGAAGAGCCTGTTGATATTCATGCGCTTTTAGCAGATGTGACTCTCATGAAATTAAAAAGTATATTTGAAGAAGTGATGAAAAGACAGAGGGAAAAGGTTGATCCCATTCGGAGCAAGTTTGGAAAGATTGAAAAAGATGAAGTGAGTTTAGTCGAAAGGATTTCTGATATCAAAAAATATGCTTTGCAATATAAGAAATTTAGCTTTCGGGTTTTATTAGAAAGACAAAATAGCAAGATGAATGTTATTGTCACTTTTTTAGCAGTTTTAGAGCTGATAAAGGGAAGTGTGATAAGAGTGGAACAGGAATATATTTTTGACGATATTTTGATTTACGCGATATAAAAGGGAGGAAGAAGAATGGAAGTACAGAGGCTGGAAGCGGCGATAGAGGCGATCTTGTTTATGATGGGAACGTCTGTAGAATTGGATAGAATCGCACAGGCATTAGATGAGAAGGAAATGGTGATTAAACAGACGATAGAGAATATGATGGAAAAGTATCAGAAGGAAGAAAGAGGGGTACAGATTATAGAATTAGAAAATGCATACCAGATGTGTACGAAGAAAGAGATGTATGAGTATTTAATTAAAATAGCCAAGACACATAAAAAACAAGTATTAACAGATGTTTTATTGGAAACGCTGTCGATTGTAGCTTATAAACAGCCTGTTACAAAGATGGATATTGAAAAGATTCGGGGAGTGAAATGTGAACATGCGATTAATAAGTTAGTGGAATATAATTTGATCTGTGAAGCAGGGAGGTTAGATGCGCCGGGAAGACCTATTTTATTTGCTACGACAGAGGAGTTTTTACGTTGTTTTGGGGTCAGCTCTTTAGGAGAATTGCCGATGATAAAGCAGGATAAAATGGAGAGATGGAAAGAAGAGGCAGAAAAGGAGGCGGAAGATATCAATATTTGTTAGGATTTGTGAGGGAGCAGTTTTACGTTTTTGATAGGATTTCCGCGCGGACAAGGAAGTTTCCAACGAAGCCGCGCTTTCGCTCCGTTCCAGACGTAGCGGACACTAAATTCGCGAACCCTAACGGGTTTGCT
>CAJUHN010000419.1 GCA_910585935.1 uncultured Lachnospiraceae bacterium
GAACGGAGCGAAAGCGCGGCTTCGTTGGAATACTTCCTTGCCGCAGCGCCCCTTTGATATTAAAGTAGTCTGATTCATAACACAAAATCATAATCTTCTAAAAAACCTGATAGACTTTTTTACCATTTCTTCTTATAATAATAGTATTCATAATAACTAAAAAATCACATTCAATCTTTATAAAGCAATTTAACAAAACATTTTATTATTTCAAAAACAAAGGAGATTTTTATTATGCCACCTCTTCATTTATTAATGAAACCTTCCTCTGGCATGTGTAACTTACAATGTCATTATTGTTTTTACCATGATATCACAGAAAAACGTACTCAAGATTTTTATGGATTTATGTCAGAAGAAACCCTAGAACAAATTGTAAAAAAATCGCTTTCCTATGCGGAAATTTCTTGTACTTTCGCCTTTCAAGGTGGAGAACCTACTTTAATTGGTCTGCCCTTTTATTATCATCTCATAGACCTAGTAAAAAAATATAATATCAACAACTTGAAAATCCATTATGCGATTCAAACAAATGGATATCATTTAGAAGAAGAATGGGCAGAGTTTTTTGCAAAACATCATTTCTTAGTAGGTATTTCTTTAGATGGAACAATTCATACTCATAATGCTTTTCGCAGAACTCCTTCTAATAAGGAAACTTTCTCAGAAATTATGCAGACTATTACTCTTTTTCAGAAGCATCAAGTAGATTTTAATATCTTAACTGTAGTCAATAAAAAGACTGCCTATGCTGTATCAAAACTCTATAAATTCTATCAAAAAAACGGATTTTCTTTTCTTCAGTTTATTCCATGTCTAGATCCTCTTGACACAGAAGCTGGAAAGCAAGAATATTCTCTAACACCTAATCTATATGGTAAATTTTTATGTGAATTATTTGATCTCTGGTATGAAGATTATTTACATGGAAAGAATATTTTTATTCGGCAGTTTGAAAATTATATCTCTCTTCTTCTTTATCATTCTGCAGAATCTTGTGATATGAATGGGGTATGTAGTATTCAAAATGTAATAGAAGCCGATGGTGAAGTATATCCCTGTGATTTTTTTGTATTAGATGAATACAAATTAGGCAATTTAAACACCATCGACTTTGATATCATAAATCAGAAAAGAAAGGAACTTCAATTTATAGAACATTCCTTTCAAAAAGATGAAGCTTGTAAGAAATGTCGATATCATTCCATCTGCAGAGGGGGATGTGCTAGATATCGCACTATGTCCGGCGGATATGCCGAACGAAATTATTTTTGCGAATCCTACCAAATGTTTTTTGACCATTGTTTCGATCGCTTATTAAAAATCGCTCAATTTATTTCTAACACTCCAAAATAATATAACTAGCAAAAAACCTTCATTTTAATGATAACCATTTGGATTCTGTGACTGCCATCTCCATGAATCTTCGCACATTTCATCTAACTTTCTTTCCGCTTTCCAGCCAAGTTCTTTTTCTGCAAGGGAAGCGTCTGCATAACAGGTAGCGATATCTCCAGCTCTTCTAGGCTTAAGCACATAGGGGATATCTTTACCACATGCCTTAGAAAATGCCTTTATTACTTCTAATACACTATACCCCTGTCCTGTTCCCAAATTATAAGTTCTAACTTTTGGTTCTTCTTCTAACTTCTTTAATGCTTTTACATGCCCGATTGCTAAGTCCACAACATGAATATAATCTCTCACTCCTGTTCCATCTGGCGTGTTATAATCATTTCCAAAGACACCTACTTCTTTTAACTTTCCGACTGCTACTTGTGTAATATAAGGAGTCAAATTATTTGGAATTCCTTTTGGATCTTCTCCGATCAATCCACTCTTATGCGCTCCGATAGGATTAAAATAACGAAGTAAAATAATATTCCATTCTGGATCTGCCACATAAAAATCTCGGAAAATATCCTCTAGCATCAATTTTGTTCTTCCATAAGGATTTGTTACAGATAATGGGAAATCTTCTTTAATTGGTACAGTTTTAGGACTTCCATAAACTGTTGCAGAAGAACTGAATACTAACTTTTTCACTCCATACTTCCTCATCACATCACATAAAACTAATGTTCCAGTGATATTATTATAATAATATTCCAAAGGCTTTTGCACCGATTCTCCTACTGCTTTTAAGCCTGCAAAATGAATGACAGATTCAATCTTCTCTTTCTCAAAAACTTCTTCTACTGCTTTTCTATCCAATAAATCAGCTTGATAGAAAGTCAATTCCTTGCCTGTAATCTTTTTCACACGTTCTAAGGCTTCTTCACAAGAATTGCATAAATTATCAATTACAACCACTTCTTTTCCTGCATTTAAAAGTTCTACACAAGTATGACTTCCAATATAACCTGCTCCACCAGTAACAAGAACTGCCATATTCATTTCCTCCATTTTTTATTTTTATTTATCCCCTGCCTGAAAGACAGAGGATTATAATATTGATAGTCAAATCGGATGTTCGCAATCCGCTTCGCTACTTGCTCATAACCTCATAGCTGCTATCGCAGCTTTT
>CAJUHN010000420.1 GCA_910585935.1 uncultured Lachnospiraceae bacterium
TTAAACGATTGCGCACATCATAGCAATAGGTATATCCTTCCCCATCATCTCTCTCTTTTTCATACTGCTCTGGTAAAACCTGCTTGATGAGATTTCCTTCTTCATCATAAAATCTCCGCTCGATGCCTCCTTCCGGGGAATAGATTCGTATCCGATGATGTCCTTTGTCATGTTCATAGCTTACCCCAGCTTCTTCTTGTGCCCCTCTTTGATACGCATTTGGATGAATCTCTTTCTGAATATACCCTTCTCCATCTCGATAAGTACGATAATGTTCTTCTAGTGGTGTGATGGTTTCGATTCTTCGATCCAACGAATCGTAACGATAGTGCCATCCTTTGCTCTTTTCCTTCCATGCTTTGGGCGGATAATATACGATCAGGTTATCCAATCTATCATAAAGTTTATGACTTTCATTTCCTTCCCCATCTTTATAACTGGTCACCAAATTTTTCTGGTTATATCCATACTTCACTCGTCCATACGCATTTTTCACCGCCACTCGTCTGTCTAAGATATCATACTCATACCAGATCGCTTCTTGTTCGTTATCCCATTCTTAGGTACAAAAAAATCTCCTTTTTCTTTTTTATCTGAAAAAGGGGATTTTCTATTTTTTTTATTCTTCTAACAAAAATTTTTCTTTATATTTTTTTCTTGCTAGATTACCTTTTTTTATTTATTGATAAACAGAATGTCCTACATATAAATTTTCTTTATTCGATATCGGAATTATACCTACATTTGAATTCTCTCTCTGATTTGGATTCTCTATCTCTCTCTGATAGGGAGGACATAAAAGATAGATGATTCCATGTTTCTTATAGATCTCGATTCGTTTTTCCCCATAACAGGTATGAATTCTATATTCTTTTTGGCTTTGCTCCTTCTTTCTCTTTAAAAATAGTTCGATATTTTCCTCATCCAGTTCGATTCTACTTACCCCAAGCAAATACACTCCATTGATACAAAGCGGCACACTTCCTACCCCCTCCTCAAAAATAATTTCTAAATAAGAATATATCTTTCCATAAAAAAGAATTCGTTCTATATTTTTTTTATAATCCTTTGTCCGTATTCTAATCCGTACTCTTAAACTTCCTTCTCGTTTCGGTAACACTTTTAATTCATAATCCTTTTTTTCTTTCTCTACCCTACTGTTAAGCCATATCCCATGGATACTTACAAAGCAAGCATATAGGTTATTCGTCCATGTGATAAAAAATTTTACCTGTATTTGTTTTGGTAAATAAAATATCCCTACCAAAAAATCATTATTATAAATTTTTATCTTTTTTCCATCCTTTTCCATATTCGATATATTCATTAGATTAATGGAATTGATGGCAAAGTTAACTCCCCCCTTGTTTTGTAATTCTTTTTTCTCTAGGGTAAATGTTGGTAAGATTTCCTTTTCTTTTCCTGTAGTTACCGTAACAGAACCTGGTTTCGGATCACAAAAAAAATCCTTAAAAAGCTGCTTATATTCTTCTAAAACGGCGATAAAATCTTTCTTTTCTTTCATGGTTTTTCTCATTCCTTTCGCTTCGCTCAAGGCACAATCAAGTTATGAACAATGTTGTGTCTCTCTACTCTTTGTTTTCTCATTCTTCTATGGAATAGCGATACACTACAGAGCACCGAAGGAGGCATGGAGAATTTATTTTCGACCCTGTATTGTTATCTGTGCCGTCGTCCTTTCCAGCAAAAACAAGTGGGGCTTTAAGTCCAATCGCAGGAAGGTCGTCAATGTTGCTATTCCTTTTTATTTTTTAAGGTGGTGATGCTTAGGATGAAGCTTAAATACTCTATCTCAGGATAAACTTATCAACTAAAATTTTTATAACATAGTTTCTCTTCGTAATATGTTCCGACGAAATGATTGGGATTTTTGAAAATTTTGACCGAAAATTTGTATAAAAGAGGGTCTTTTAACACATTTGTAATTTTATGAGTTTATCCTGATCCTGTTCCTATCTCCTGTTGACTTGATGTTTACAAAAATATTATCGTTGTCACCATCGTAACTACCAATTATCGTAATTTATTCTATAAAATTTTTATTTATATCCAAATGGCAAATCTAATACCTCTTGCACAACAGGAAAGGGAATCGGGTCTCCGCGGAAACAGAAGGTCGTTTTCTTAAAATTATCTTCTCTCATCATTACTGCTGCTAATTCTCTTTCCGTAATCCTTAAATCGCTTTCCGTAGGTTCATCGCCTCTCAGATATTTGTTAAGGTTTTCACTTGGTTGCAATCCATCTACCATAAAATATATTTTTCTAACACTCGTATTATATAGTATATCAATGTCTTTTACCCAATAGTTATAGTTATACCCCAGGTTTTTCATTTCTGCTATATGATTGTCTAATATATTATTTCTATTAGGATTTAAAGGTTTCACATCAAATATAGTATAGTGAGCTTCATTTACTCCAAGTACAATATCATTATCACCTAGTTGTGTACCTATCTTCGCTTTAATAATCTCTATATACTCTCCTATATTCTCTTCCTCT
>CAJUHN010000421.1 GCA_910585935.1 uncultured Lachnospiraceae bacterium
CGCTAGGAATTGCGAATTTAGTGTCCGTTACGTCTGGAACGGAGCGAGAGCGCGGCTTCGTTGGAACATTTCTTTCCTTTGCGAACCTTTGTTAAAATGTTTCACATTTTTTCAAAATTCTATTTTTTAGTTTGTATTTATTGCAGATATTTCATTATTTGTAGGAAGGAAAGAATTTTAGAGGTGATATGGAAAATAAGGGATAAAATAAATATGAAAAAGAATAATAGGAGGTTAAGGTTGAAATGAAAGATTTTAAAGATGCAGAAAGAAAGATATTGTCGTTAATGGCAGTTGGATCGGAGTTTAATTTTAAAAAAAAGCATTATAAAATACTTCTTTCTGGTAAACCAATATGTAAGAAGGGTGAACCTAAAACAGATATCTATATATTAGCTCAGTGTGGGGAAGAACAAATAGAGATAAAAATATCATATAAAAAGGAAAATGCGGATTTTCTTGAAAATAAAATAAGTGCAGAAAGAGCAGAACAATTATTTGGAACAGATTGGAAAAGGGTGATTGAAAATTCTACAATAGCTATTAGTGATAGATTTACAGAGCGTATGCTTATTTATAAAAATAAGTTTAAAAGAACCGAAAAAGGGGCTATTACATTAGGATGGAAGTTTGAACTTTTAAATAAAAAAGGGGGAGAATTATCTGGAAAAATGTTATTAACAGAGGCTCAAGTGATAGATGTATATGCTGGAAGTAATCTATCAGAAGATAAGCGGAATGCAAGCGTATGTGGTGAGATTATTAAAAATAGTGGAATTTCAAATTATATATTAATAGATGAAAATGTATCTTCAGCGCAGGATGTTATTGATAAAATGGTTTCCATAAAAGACTATGTACATAGACATCCAGAGATTTATTTCGCATGTAAGGCATTAAATTATAGATCTTTTGAAGAAAAGTGGGATGGAAATAGACCTTTGGCTGTACAGGTTGATTGGAAGGAAATAAATGGAAAATTAGTTCCAAGATTGATTTATGATAAACCTTTGTTAGTAAATGGAAATGAGATCGCAGGGAGATTATTAGCCTATATGAAAGAGTTACATATTAAGACGACGAATGATATGAATGAAGATAATATAGGAACAGATAGAATCATATAGAGGTGGAAGAAATGGCAGTGATTTTAGAAGAACGTGGAAGAGGTAAATTCAGACCAGTTCTAGATTGTGATTTGAATGAAGTAAGAGAAGTTTTAAATAAAAGAATAGAAGAAGAACGTAATACATTTGGAGAATGTAGTGAAGAAATTGATTTTAAGAAACTTTTATATGATGAAAAAAAATTTAATCTATTATCATTATTTTCTGGATGTGGTGGATTAGATTTAGGATTTGAAATGGCAGGATTAAAAGCTGTTATGGGTAAAGAAATTATGGAAACAGCTATGAAAGATAAAAAAATATTTGATGAAAATATCCAAAATAATGTATTTCATACCATATATGTAAATGATATTTTTGACGAGGCAAGAGAAACTTATGAAAAAAATGTTAACGGATATATATATATAGATAAAAGCGATATCCGAAAAATAAAGAAATTTCCTGAAGCAGATATAGTTTTAGGAGGATTTCCTTGTCCGGGATTTTCAGAAGCAGGACCAAGGCTTGTAGATGATAAGAGAAATTTTTTATATCTTCATTTTATCCGTTGCCTGATGCAGAGTAAACCAAAGATTTTTGTGGCGGAAAATGTAAAGGGGATGATGACTTTAGGAAAAGGCGAAGTATTTAAACAGATAGTACAAGACTTTACAGCAGCAGGTTATACTGTGTATTATAAATTGTTGAATGCAGTAGAATATGGTGTTCCACAGATAAGAGAAAGAGTTATTTTAGTTGGTGTGAGAAATGATATTGATTTTGAATATAAATATCCAGATCCTACTCATGGCTATGGAAAAAATGGATTAAAAGAAGTGATTACATTAAGAGAAGCCATTGGTGATTTAGAGAATAATCCGGGAGAATATTTTACAGGTTCTTATTCGTCTATTTTTATGTCACGAAATCGTAAAAAGCTTTGGAATCAACCTAGTTTTACAATTCAAGCCTCTGGACGTCAAACGCCGATTCATCCGTCTGGAACACCTATGAAACATGTTGGAAAGGATAAATATATTTTCGGCGATGGAGAGGAAAATAATAGGAGGCTATCAGTGAAGGAAATTGCGAGAATACAGACATTTCCTGACTGGTATGTTTTTAGTAAAGGACATAGTACAAAGAAAAACGAGAATGCGAGATTAGATTTAGTATATAGGCAGATTGGGAATGCTGTTCCAGTGAGGCTTGCGATTGCAGTAGCAGAACCGATTGCAGAATGGATAAAGGCGCAGATATTTAAAAAGTTATAAATTCTAAAGAGATTATATATAGGATTTGATGAAAGGTTCGCGCAAAAAGCGCACCTATTCCGACGAAACCGCGCTCTCGCTCCGTTCCAGACGTAACGGACACTAAATTCGCAATTCCTAGCG
>CAJUHN010000422.1 GCA_910585935.1 uncultured Lachnospiraceae bacterium
GGGGATTGTTACGCAGTAGGGGTCATTTTGTCCTTGATTTATGCGGCTTTGTGAGCGTTGAAATGACGGGGCAAGGGTTTTATATGTCTGCCTTCAAAAACGGCGTTCTATTGCGTAACTGGCACTAAAGTGGCTTTATACTTAAAGATTGTATTTCGAGCCATTGCGATAATATATTTGATATTCGTTTCATTTCTAATATAACAGAATCTTTAAGGTCTTTATAGCCCATTCCGTCAAAACAAGTTTCTACTAATCCAAAAAAAGGTTTCTGTCTATCTAACTTAGATGAAGAAATAATACTATTTCCATTTTTATCTGCTAAACTTGGGTGCATCATACAATTTCTAAAAGTACTGTTCATAAATTTAGCGTTTTTAACATCAATTTCATTTAAATAATCAGAAATATTTTGTGTCATCAATTTGTTTTGCACAAAATGCTCATGTAAATCAGTTAATTTATGTATGCTGTAATAATAGACAATATAATTTATTTTGAGCCACCAACCATAATCATCTTTTTCGTAATCGTTTAAAACGTATAGAAGAAAATTCATTGTGGATAAGGTATGAAGTAAATAAAGAAAAATGGCTTTCCCATTTTCCCCTTGTGGTAAAAGAGCAGACTTTCGATTTGTATTATAATCTGCATAATAAAAATCGACAATATTTTTGTTTGAATTTATAGTTATCGGTGTGTCAAAGCTTTCCAGTCCAGAACGAATGGAATTTATAAATTGTGCGCATGTATAAGCATATTGATAACATTCCTTTCCTACATGCTCATCTAAGTTAAAATTATTAGGAGAAATCTTATAAGCAGTAGCAATTTCATTAAGACTCTTTTTTAAGAAACGATTATCTTGTAACAAATAGTAATTATATTGTGTATTTCCAATTACTATTTTATCCTTATTTGTGTAAATGCCCAGATTATAATGAATATTCCAGCTTTTCATAAAAGAAAAAGTAAGCCGGTTTTTAAAAATCTCATTTTGGAGATAATCTATCGCCAATAACATTCTTTTAGATTTGCTGTATCCGTCTTCAAAAATTTTCAATTTCATGCGAATATCTTTTATTCGTGCAGAGTATGGTATTTCGAGTTTTATTTCATTTGACGAAAGCATTTCTAATATGGTAGCTGCCGTTAATGTAAAATAAGGGATAATTCCAAAACCAGTTATTCCATCTTGCTGTAAAGACTTAACTAAACTATATACTGTTTCGCAATCATATTTTATTTGAAGTAATGACAAATACTCATTTATTGCCATTTCTGCATTATATTCATTATTGTTCTTTTCTTCCATAACTTCACTCTCTTTCACTAACAATCTTGTGTATTGATTTTAGCTGAAATAAATAGAAACTGCAACAAAAATAAGTAGGTATAACGTAATCTGTCATACCTACCTATATGCACCCTGTTTGTCAGCGTTGATGATATGTTGTTGTGAATACTTCCTTATCACCGTAAAGCCAAGAATTTCATGTGTTTTTGATTGAATGATTTTATATCGGATTTTAGATTGTGATCAGAAGTTGTAATCTGTCCTGTTTCTGAATGTATATTTGCTTTATTTAAGTATACCTCTTTGCATTCAAATGTTATTTGATAAGAATTGATTCTTATTTTTGGTATTCTGTTGCCAGTTAAAAAATCAAATTCTTCGTCTTCTCTATAAAATATTCCAGTTCTCATATTGTGATTAAAGCTAATATCTATAAACCATCTATACGATAAAGGGGCATATTTTGCTGTTATAAGATCAACTGTATGATTTCCATGGTATATTTTATAGCATTCTTTTGCAGAAATGGAAGTTGCGTCTATTTCTCCTTTAAAAAACCCATCCCCATGTTTATCAACCCCCATGACCAGATCGCGTTTGTCATGTTTAGAGATGTTGAAAATAAATTCTTTCTCCTCAGTATTGACATTAAAAACCGTCCCGTTTGGGTTGATTTCTACGCCGACCCCAGCATTATCTGTGGTATTTCTTTGGTCTTTAATATACAGGTACCCGCCGCCGATCCTGGGCGATATCACATAATCGGAACCAATTTCTGTAGTGGGAGAGCCGGTAAGCGCGGCGTTGACTTTGCGTTTAAATTCTGATAAACCGCTGATGTCTCCCATGCCTGGAGGATTCACTCCGTTCCAGGAGATCGTGCCCTTGTCAATCTTAATCCCGTTTTCCGTGATGCATACACTCTGATCTTTGGTTCCAATGTAGAGTTTATTCCCGGCGATCAGGTTGCCTACGATATTATCTGCAAAGATGCCGTACTGCGTTTCTTTGCTTTCTGTCAGAGGGTGCCGGAAAGTGTTCTCCCCGATTGCAACCCGCACGGACTTCCAGTTGTCGTCCGTAAATGCCATCGTATTCCCGGTGATCCGGAACTGCCTGTCCCCATAGGAGCCTTCGTCGTTCATGCATTTTCCTATGATCCCGGACCGG
>CAJUHN010000423.1 GCA_910585935.1 uncultured Lachnospiraceae bacterium
GGCTTCTTTTGGAATACTTCCTTGCCTCCGCTGATTGGTTGGCTGTTCTACTTTTTGAAAAAGGAATCTTACCATAAGCTAGGAAATATAAGTGAGGAGATACGTAAAAATAATTCTCGGAAAAGGCAGTATTTATATGGGGTTAGAGTTTCGCAATTATCTAAATTAAAGGGAAAAAGAAAGGAGAAAATATGAATATTATAATAGCAATGGATTCTTTAAAAGGCAGCCTTTCCTCTTTGGAAGCAGGAAGAGCTGTCGCAGATGGAATAAAAAAAGTTTATCCAACTTCTGATATATATATTCGCCCATTGGCGGACGGAGGGGAGGGAACAGTAGAAGCATTGACTTATGGAATGGGAGGAATATTAAAACAACTTAAAGTCACAGGTCCACTTGGAACACCTGTTATGTGTACTTATGGAATTATTTCAGAAAGTCAGACAGCTATTATAGAAATATCAGGTGCTGCTGGAATCACTCTAGTAGCAACAAATAAACGAAACCCGCTTTTCACAACAACATATGGAGTAGGTGAAGTAATAAAAGATGCTATTTTGGCAGGCTGCAGGCATTTTTTAGTTGGAATTGGAGGGAGTGCAACTAACGATGGAGGGATTGGAATGTTACAAGCATTAGGATATGGTATGTTAAACTCTCAGGGAAAACAAGTATCTTTTGGTGCTCAGGGTTTAGCAGAATTAAAAACTATTACAGATACTAATGTACTCCCCCAACTAAAAAAGTGTTCCTTTCGCATCGCTTGTGATGTCACTAACCCTCTCTGTGGAGAACAAGGCTGCAGTGCTATATTTGGTTCTCAGAAAGGGGCAACTGAACCTATGATTAAAGAAATGGATCAATGGTTAGCATACTATGCTGCACTGGCAAAAGAAAAATATCCGAAATCTGATTCTGAACAAGCTGGCACTGGTGCGGCTGGAGGACTTGGATTTGCATTTCTCACTTTTACTAATGCGACATTAGAATCTGGTGTAAAAATTGTATTAGAAGAAACAAAATTAGAATCCTATATAAAAAATGCAGATTTCGTAGTGACAGGAGAAGGACGTCTTGACAGTCAGACTGTTATGGGCAAAGCACCTATCGGAGTAGCAAAAGCAGCTAAAAAATATGGAAAACCTGTTATCGCATTTTCTGGATGTGTTACAGCAGATGCTGTCATCTGCAATAAAGAAGGAATAGATGCCTTTTTTCCAATTCTCAGAAACATAACCACCTTAGAAGAAGCTATAAAACCTGAAAATGCAAGTCAAAATATAGCAGACACCAGCGAACAAGTATTCCGTTTAATTCATACCATGTGTACCAAAATATAATTATACTTCCCCTTATTCAAAACAAAAAATTTTTCTGAATTATCATACCCTGTCAAAGCTTCAAAAACTCCCCTCTATCTTGGCACTTCTTTTATACATTTATCATAAGCAAATCTAGAAATCTCATAATAAATTATGGGCAAAAGACCTCAAGCACAGGACTAATTTTATCAGCAGACAGGGTATATATCTTTTAATTTTACTGTCAAAAATCATTGATTGCTTGTTTGTAAATTTCATAATACCCCCCCCCCTTTAATATTATCTAAATAATTACCTATAATTGTTAATAGGCACTCTCTATATAAAAATTTTTCGTTGCTATCATCTCTTTGTATTAATGAACTTCGCCCACAATTCAATATCGCTGCTGCTTTCCTCTATTTCCTTTTATAGTTTCAGCAATTCTATCACATGAAACTCCATTTTATCAGTATAAAAAATCTCGTGTATCTTCTTTGATATGGAAACAAGAATAAAGTTCAAAATACTAACACATTTTTTAAATATGTCATACATTTGTCTTTGTTTAATTTGCTCTATATACACCTTAGAAGTATAAAAAAGAGAGTAGTTAGTCTAAACTTTCAATTCAGAAAGCTATATCTCTGTATCAACTTCTATATGATTATTTATTAATAAAAATAATATCCAAAAGATAAATTTATATATTTGAAATTTTATGAAATATATTAATAATAAACAAAGAAATGTATATGATAAAAAAACAAATATATTTGACATTTTTAATAAAATTTGAAAAAATATTGAACTACTACCTAAAATAAATAAGTTTAATATAACACTTTAACAATCAGATTTTATAGAAATGTAATTATGTAAGTCTGCAAATGTGAAGCAAATTAAGAACTTTATAGCAATATTGGATAATACTTTATTATCCTATCATTCTCTGAAAACATCAACCATATCAAAAACCAGCCAAATCTATAAACTAGCTTAAGCCAAGGAACTATTCCAAAAGAAGCCCCTTGAAAGACGTCGGCACTTAGCAAACAGACCGTAAAGGTCTGTGCGCTTAGTACCGTTACGTCTGGAACGGAGCGAAAGCGCGGCTTCGTTGGAATA
>CAJUHN010000424.1 GCA_910585935.1 uncultured Lachnospiraceae bacterium
TTATCACCCCTTTTGCTTCTCCTGTTCCAAACCGAGGGCAACTTGTTTGAAGTAAATAAGAATTTTCCACATATCCCATAAAATGCACTGCGGCTGCATTTCCAAGTTCACGACTTTTACGAAATTCTACTAGATGTTTGTCCACTTTCTCTGCCAACTCAGTACAACTTTCTAAAGCGGCTACTTTTAAAGGCGCTACAGAAAGTGTATTTTCAAATGGTTCTTTCTCTATCATATTCTCCTCCCCTATGCAATATTCTATTTTTATTATTACATTTGTTTTGTTAGAAGTCAATAGCCGTTTTGTTACAGTTCCATCTATAGTTATCGTAAAACCCTTTTTTAAAAAGTAGAAAAATCAACAACCTAGCGGATGCAAGAAAGTTTTCCAAAAGAAAACCTTTGGAAGACATTGGCACTTAATAAGCAGTTTAGCAACAAGCAAGCCCTCGAATTTAGTACCCTGTAATCTTAACCGAGAAAACAAGTCTTCCCTAACTACTTCCTTACCATAGTGACCCCTTGACTTTAAAGTAAAACTTTGTTTTATTTGTTCTGTTTTGGTTTTTTCATTTCCTCTATCATTCTCTCCAGATTCTCTTCCATAATATCACATGTTTTATTTAATATTTCCAAATGCTCTTTTGACACACCCTCTAGTAAACGGTCTTGAAAATTTTTACTGCACTTTCGGATACGTTCTACAACCTCTTTACTTTTTTTACTCAAAATAAGATGTATTTTCCTTCTATCCTTTTCATCTTTTTTTAAAATCAAATACCCTTGATTCGCTAAGTCTTCTACCGATTTTGCAATTAATCCCTTTGAAATATTTTTATAATATGCTATATCTCTTGCTGTATCAAAATCAGGATTATTAGATAAAAACATTAAGACCAATATTTCATTTGGAGTGAAATGATATTCTTCCACTTCCTTAAAACACATCTTTCTATGTGTTTTATCCATCTTAGAAAGATATGTAAAATAGCTCTCTTTTCTAAAAAACACAGGTCTTTCCTCCTTAAACTTAAAAATTTATTATAACAAACTATATTTTTATTCCTCCACCATAGCCAAAAAAGCTGCCAAATTTCCTCTTTTTCCTTTTGTAGCTCTATGAGAAAATAATAACTTTGAATTACAGCAAGTGCAAATATCTGTGATAAAAAGATTTTCTTTTTTTATTCCTGCTTCTCTTAAAAGTATTTCATTTGCCTTCCATAAATTTAACTGATACTTTTTCTCTTCTTTTTCCAAAAATATTTGTTTTATTTGATTGGAATCAAATTTATTTTCAAACTCTCTCTTTACATCTTCCCCCACTTCATAACACTCTTTACAGATAGAAGGTCCTATACAGACAATAATATCCTCTGGTTTACACTGAAATCTTTTAACCATAGCTTGTATAGTAACAGTGCCAATTTTATCTTTTGTTCCCTTCCATCCAGAATGAGATAACCCTATCACTTTTCTTTTTTTATCTACAAAATAAAGTGGCACACAATCTGCATATGTAGTCACTAAAGTCAGATTTTTTTCTTCTGTTATCATACCATCTATTCCTATTAAATCTGTTGGAAATAAAACTCCTTTTCCATAATCTTTTTTTGTCACTTCACAAATTTGTGTTCCATGAATCAAAGAACAGCGCACAAATTTCTCTACACAAAGCCCTAAAGCATCCGCCATTCTTCTATAATTCTCTTTTACATTTTCTTCTTTTTCGATTCCGTCTTCTCTAAAATTCATACTCTGATAAATTCCCTCACTCACTCCACCTAAACGAGTAGAAAAACCATGACGAATAAACGAAATTCTTTCTAATGCCGAAAAAGAAAGAAAAGGCACTTCCTTTTGAATAACCAGATGACATTCTTCTTTCCCTTTTCTTTTTATAAAATAATCTTTCAATTTATAAACCTCCAAATGCGTTCCGAATCAGAGTGATAACATCTTTTTCTATTTCTATCACATCAAATCGACAAGGCTGATTTCTTGGAATATGATAGTGATAAAGATAATACTCTGCAACTTTATAAATCTTCTTCTGTTTTTTCCAATCCACCGCTTCTGCTGGAGTTCCTGCCCTATAAGAACTGCGAAATTTTACCTCAAGAAAAACTAGATAGTTTTTTTCTCGCGCTATTATATCAATTTCCCCAAAAGAACAACGAAAATTCATCTCCTCTATCAAAAATCCTTCTTTTTCTAAATATTCCTTGGCTACTCTCTCTTTTTCCGCTCCAATTTTTCTATTATTTTGCATCTATTTTCCTATCCATCTTTCATTTTATTCTTATTACAATCACCCTTTTATTCTATAGTCTTTTCAAAAACCAGAACCGCCACCAACCAGCGAAGGCAAGGAAGTATTCCATAAGAAGCCCCTTGGAA
>CAJUHN010000425.1 GCA_910585935.1 uncultured Lachnospiraceae bacterium
CTTTAATTACCTCTATTTCTCCATTATCATTAATTATCTTCGGAACCTGTTCTTCATTGGCAACCTTACTAATAACCTCATCATTCATATTGCTAATGTAATTGTACACTTCTTCTATGCTAAAATAGACAGGAGTATCATATGTGACTTTCGATAATAATGGATTATATTTTTCTTTATTCAGAATTACTGCTCGTCTGAACTGTGAAATTTGATTATGTGAATTTGATTCATTACTTTCTATAAAAATAGACTCTAATTCTTCACTGTTCATTAACCAATATGGCAATTTTAATTTTTCTACATCTAAATAATTCAGTGACAATTTTTGTTCATCTGCTAACGTAAACGCAGATTTATATTCTGAATGAATATCAAAAATTATAATATGTGCATTTTTCTGCCGCATAATATTTACATTACCTGCTTCTTGTATTCCCACTACTTCCTGCAAAATTTTTGCAACCGTACACGACTTACCAGAGCCTGTGGATCCAACGACGCCTATATGTTTACTAAAAAAAGTATTTCCATCAATATTCAATTGAACTTCCTTATTTTGAACCAAATAACCTAACGGAAAAGAATATTTTTTGTTGTCTTGAAATATTTTATCCAATATATCTTGTCCTGCAATATCAACAAGTTCTGTTGGTGACGGTAATAATGTACTACCCGGTGAAAAACCATTATCATCAATTATTCCTATCGGTTCCGCTGTCATTATATATTTTTCTTTATTATCATTATCTGCAATAGCTTTAATTCCTTTTATAGAAGCAATCAAAGACTCATGATTTCCAATAGAAATTTGAAGGTATTTTCCTATTTTCAAATTATCTTTATTCTTTTCAAAGTCTTCAAACTCCATGCGTGTCGTAATTTCTAATGCAGAACTTTCTGATACTTTCCCAATCATATCTCCACCTCATCTTTCATTCTTAATAAGTATTCTATTTGACTAAAGCTATTTACATCTAAAATTTCCCGATTAACATCTCTTGTAGAAAATGCGTCAGATAAATGCTCCGCTATTTGAAAAATGTCATCCTGTTTATTTCTATTTATAGCTTCAATACATTCTTTATTATCAGAGCAAATCTTAATTTTAAACTGTAACCAGTTTTCACTAACCTTTCTTTCAGGGTTTTTAATAAATGCTTCTGGATAAAAAATACTACCTCTGTATCCTGTTTCTGCTTCTATTCCCTTCTCATATAATCGGCTTATTAATCTATCCATTTTTCCTTTGTCGTAGCCTAATATACAGAAAATCGCTGGAATATGTAACTTTGGCTTACAACAATATATATCAATATAATTTTTTATAAACAGTACTATTTCTTGTTCAAAATTTTCTATTTGCGTAGGTTCAAAAACAAAGCAGCGCTTTCTATAATTCACATTCAAACATTTCCCTAATTGTTTCCTTCTGCTAGTTAAGAGTTCTTTATAATTTGATAACTCTCTTGTCCATCTTGAAATAGCTGTTTTTCTTATACCTTTTAACTCTTCCAACAATTCTTTTTTTGTTATGTTTCTATCTTCATCTTCTTTCAAAATACTTAATGATGCTATTTTCTGTATTGCATTTGGAAAAGCAATGTCATTTACATCATCATGAGAAAAACCATTTTGGCATAATAACGCTTTATTTTCTTCTACCAATTCATAATATTCTCTCCCTACAACAAAACGAAATCTATTATTAAGGAAATCATCAATATCACACAAAACTTCCAACTCATTGCTAATGAAATACTGCCTAATTTTTTCTTTCTCTTTTTTTGTTTTTCTCTCTTTGCTTACTAGACTCTCAATTTCTAGATTTTCTATTTTCTTTATATGTGCAATATAATCACATATATATTCCATATTTTTAGTATTCAGCATCTCATTTATTTCATTTTTTGAAACTGCTTTCTCTCCTAATTGTTCAGATGGGAAAAACGCATACAAAACAAATAATATTTTACTTTCATCAGAATTTGTATATGTTTTTAACATTTGCAATATAGGCTTACTCACCTTTGACCATTGAAATTTTTCAGCTTCCCCATGATACTTGCATTGGATAGCTGTAATGTGTTCCCCATTAATCTTATCAATATCTTCGATTATTCCTTCGATTTTTATAACTTCATTTGTTGATTTTAATATTTCATTCAACGACAAATTAAACTGATACATAAATCCTTTAATTGTTGAATCAGCTATTCTTCCCATCAAATCACCTTCTTTTATAATCGCTTCATTTAATAATTCCAAAATACTTCAACGCATCCTTTATCGCTTCCGCTTTCTCCACCGTCGGATGTTTCCTCGGCTGTTTCA
>CAJUHN010000426.1 GCA_910585935.1 uncultured Lachnospiraceae bacterium
TTACATCATTTATTATGGCTTGCTGATTTTCTGTTGCCAAAATGTTGCCACGCATCTATTATAGCAAATCCCCGCAAATTAGCAATCCATTTTTGAAAATCCTTTTTTGTACTTTTTCGTAAAAGTGTTCCCTATAAGATATTGGCATAATATTGTTTCAAATAGTTTCTAATATCCTGTGGTGTAACAGGAATTTCCGTATCCAAAAAAGGATACTCCAAATGCACTTTTTTATCATCTGATATAATATGTACTCTATGACCATGCTCATTAATTCTCACATACCAATAATAATTTGTTCCTTCATATACTATTTTTCGTTTGTTTTTCTTGGATACCATACTTTCCTCAACTATATAAGATTTTCAACAGAAACACAATCCCGACAAGGTAGTCGATTTTTGAAATGTTACGCAATAAAAGCTATTTTTGAGGATAGAGGTATAAAATATCCTCCCCGCCCTGTTCATATTCCAAATGCCTTGTAAAATAAGGTATTCCCAAAGCCTAAAGCGTAACAACGCCAACACACATTTTCTCCTTAAACGCCTTCATAACATGGTGCTAGCACCATGTTTGTACCATCAACAAGGAAAAACATTGATTCAATAACAAGAACGTTAGTCCCACCAGCAATAGTAAACGCGCTGCCCCTCATGGGATAGTTCTGTAATTGAAATCAATTCCCCATTATCCCCAATCATAAAAGTTGGTTGTGAAAAATCTGTTTCTTCTCCAATATCACTCGGAAATATATCTTTTGGTTCATTAAAAATCTGCTTTATTTCCACAAGCGATAGTTTACTGAAAATAATCAAAGTATCTGCGGTTATAACCTTGTCTTTATTGTCCAGCCCATAAACCTGCACAAAGATTTTTGCCGTTTTATCTTTATTGATTAAATTTTCAATCAAGGCAATATATTCATGCTTTCCCTCAAGACATTCACAGCAAAAATCCGTAAAATCATCTGCCGGGTCCAGATAGTCTTTATATGAGAACCAATAATTATTTGTATAGTTGCTGCTCATTTCATCCGTTTTCAGCAACGTTAAAATAGAACCTTTTTGTAGACTATTCATATTGACGCTCCTTAAATATAATAATATCTCATCTTTCCGCTTCTTTGAAAATAAAACTATTGATTTTTGAAACAGTCAAGGTTTAATCCCTCTCCAATACACGAAACAATATCGTGGTGATTGAAGCCGATAATCCATTGATATTTTTTTGAAACAACATAATAATCTAACCAGCCATTATCTAAAAAAGCTGTATGATTTAGTAAATCAAGGGCTTTCACTAATTCAGATACATAACTTTCAAATATCCAAAATTCTTCTCCACAATACCAATCGCTGCTCTTGTCGATTAGAAAATAAACCATTTTATTTTCTTCTTTTATAATTTGAGGCAAAAAATGAAACCATGTTGAATAATCAACCGCATAGCACCCAAGAAGTTTTTTCATGCTTTTAGGACTATAACCATTCGTATTAGCCCAATGCAGACCGTTTTTCCACGTTTTTGTTTTATCCGCATATTTTTCTGCAATCTTTTGATATATATTTTCCCACTGGTTTTCACTCACTTTACGAAAACGTTCTTTCGATATGCCACACTTTGTTATTATTTCGTGTTCTAATCTAAATATATCACTTGCAGACCTGTTCATACTCTATTCTCGCTTTCAATCCATAATTTCATTTATAAAATCATCGTCTTTCAAAACTCTTTATTATAACATCTGAACAATAAAATTCTATTTCATTTTCTTCATAATCACCGACCTCATACTTTGAATTATTTTCATATCCTCTCACGGTCATATCTTTAATATAAAATCCAGAAATTTTACCACTTCCATGAAAGCGCCAAGAATTTACATCTACAAATTCTATGAAAATCTTATAATTATCTGGACTGGTCATACCTAATATTAAATTTGTATGTTCTTCCCAAGAATTATTATCTAATGTTGTTTCCCATTTCAAAAATATAATCGTATCAAACATATTGAAGTGGCTCATTTGAAAATCCGGTAAAATAGATTTGATTTTATTCAAGTTCACCTATACCCCACCTTTGCAACTTTATGATTTACGAATTTGATTATATCACTTTCACGCTCCATTTACCATAAAAACATAGGGCATGACAACCGCCACGCCCTACATTTCTTATCGTTCCAACGACTTCTCAATCTTCCACTTCTGCCCTTTCAAATCATTCTGTTTCTCATACAGACTATTGCGCTCTTTGCAAAGTTCTTTCATACGCTCCAACTGCGCCCGCACTCCCTCCCGGCAATCCGGCTCTATCTTTTTATATT
>CAJUHN010000427.1 GCA_910585935.1 uncultured Lachnospiraceae bacterium
TTACGGAATACTTCCTTGCCTTCGCTAGACTGTTGATTGTTCTACTCTGTGAAAAGCGAATTTCACAATAACAAATAAAAAGTCTGAACTGTTACAAAGATAGATTTCTTACTTTCTATTGAAATAAGAAACAAAGGGTCGGTTTCAGGAAGGAAGTATTCCAGCGAAGCTGCGCTTTTGCTCTGTTTTCCTCCTGAAAGTTAGTTTTTGAATGAGGCTATTTTTCGTTATGATTCTGTGGGAGGGAGAAATATAGAATAGAAAATATAAAAAAAATAAAATTTGTAGAAAAATGTCAATTAATTATGAAAATATCCCTTTCTATTTTTGAAAAAATAGTGTATAATGAAACTGCGTTGGGAAATATTTGAAATTCTATTATTCTATTGTTCTTTTGGTCGGCGCAGAAAATCCATGGAATAGGAAATAAAATCACAACAAGATGAAGGATGAAAATGTAAAATGTTATCGCTTAGTAATGAGATAGAGAGTAATTTCGATAGGAACATAGAAAGGAAATAAAATATGAGAGAAAAATTAGAAACATTACCTTTGCCTGAACTGCGCGCTATCGCAAAAGCGAAAGGAATGAAAAAAATCAGCACTTTAAAAAAAGGAGAATTAATTGACCTTTTAGTTCAGAGTGAGGAGGAAATAGAAGCAGAAGAAAATCAAAAAGTACAAAAACAAGAGATCAAAAAGCAGGATATAAAACCCATAGAAAATAAAACTCCACAAAGAGAACCTATGGTGGCTTTAGAATTGCCAAGAAAAGATACTACAAGTGGACAACCTGCAAAATTTACCAACGAAGAAATCGCACAATTAGATAGTGGAATTGTTGCGAATGGAATTTTAGAAGTTATGCCAGATGGATATGGATTTATTCGCTGTGAAAATTACATGCCGGGAGAGAATGATGTCTATGTATCACCAGCACAAATTAGAAAGCTGAATTTAAAGACAGGGGATATTGTAGTAGGAAATTTGAGAACGAAAACACAGAATGAAAAATTCGCGGCGCTTTTATATGTAAAGAGTATTAATGGATTTCACCCGATGGAAGCAACTAAAAGAAAGAACTTTGAAGATTTAACTCCAATATTTCCAAATAAAAGACTGCGCATGGAAACAAGTAGACATAATATGGCTATGAGAATTGTGGATATGATTTCACCAATTGGAAAGGGACAAAGAGGAATGATAGCTGCACCTCCCAAGGCTGGAAAGACTACATTGTTAAAACAGATTGCACAATCCATCAATAGTAATAATCCAGAAATGCATTTGATTATTTTGCTGATTGATGAAAGACCAGAAGAAGTGACAGATATTAAAGAATCAATAGAAGGAAAAAATGTAGAGGTTATTTATTCTACGTTTGACGAGCTGCCAGAACATCATAAACGAGTTTCAGAAATGGTTTTAGAGCGTGCAAAGCGTTTAGTAGAACATAAACGAGATGTGATTATCTTATTGGATAGTATTACAAGGTTGGCAAGAGCTTATAATTTAGTAGTGCCTCCAAGTGGAAGAACTTTGTCAGGAGGACTTGATCCAGCGGCGCTTCATATGCCAAAGCGTTTTTTTGGAGCGGCGAGAAATATGAGAGAAGGAGGGAGTCTGACGATTTTAGCGACTGCTTTAGTGGAAACCGGAAGTAAGATGGATGATGTTGTATTTGAAGAATTTAAGGGAACAGGAAATATGGAATTGGCTTTGAATCGTAAATTACAGGAGAAAAGAGTGTTTCCAGCGATTGATATTCTGAAATCTGGAACGAGAAGAGATGATTTATTACTATCTTTAGAGGAACAAGAGGCAGCAGAAATTATCAGAAAAGCAACAAATGGAATGAAGGCAGAAGATGCTGTGGAAAAGATTATGGATTTATTTTCTAAGACACATAATAATGAAGAATTTGTGCAAATGATAAAAAAGACAAAGCTTATCTAGATTTATTGGAAAGTGGGAAGGGTCGCTTCTGAGAAGGAAGTATTCCAACGAAACCGCGCTCTCGCTCCGTTCCAGACGTAGCGGTACTAAATTCGCGAACCCTAAGGGGTTTGCTCATTAAGTACCAACGTCTTCCAAGGGGTTTCTTTTGGAATACTTCCTTCCCAGAAGCTAGTTTATCGGCTCTTTTAGGGGCAAAAAATTTGAAATTACACAAAATATAGTATTTTTTTATAGATGTTTGTAAGAAAGATTTGTTTTAGAGTAATGATAAATTTTATAATTATCTATATGATTGGTTGTTATGATTCCCACAATTTAACCTCATCAAGGAAGTCCCCCGCTTCTAAGCCGCCAAGGCGAAAGCGGT
>CAJUHN010000428.1 GCA_910585935.1 uncultured Lachnospiraceae bacterium
GTATCAATGGAGTGTATTTGTTTGGGGTAAGTAGAATAGAACTGGATGAGGAAAAAATGAAACTATTTCTAAGACGAAAGGATGAGCAAAGTCAAAAAGAATATAGTATACGTATATGGTATCAAGAAAAACGAATCGAGATCTATAAGAAATATGGAATCATCTATCTGGTATGTTCATTCGGCGATAGCAATGACAAGGGTACTGATACTGATATGAAGTTTCTATCAACGAAAGAAAATCTGCGATTAGGACACTCTGTTTATCGATAAACAAGAGTTAGAAAAAAATCCCCCCTTTTCAAATAAAAAAAAGGGGGATTTTTTATATGGTGACTCAGTATAGATATGATAAAAATGGAATGTAATAGTACTTATAATTATACCCATTTTCTCTATATTCAAAGATTGCCCTAGAATTTTACATTTCCTTTACTCTTTCGCCTTATAGTATATTTTGAGTTCATCAGTAATTCCTTTCTTTTTTGAGCTAAACTAAATAAATTCCGAATTATTTACATATCGGATTTTACCAATAACTTAATAACTTGAACATCATAATGAAGCTTCACAAGGGTTTTGGAATATTTATAAATCATCCATCGTCATACATGGGAATTCTTTTTCTTGTCTTAATTGTTTGTCATTTGTAAAAAACATATCACACTTACTGACTACCGCTGCTGCAATCTGCAAAGAATCCATCGCTTTGAAATATTTATATCGACTTCTAATTTTTGCTGCTTATTCAGCTATTTCACTATCTATATTAATAACCTTGATATCCATATATTTAATAAATCGTTTAAAATTATCAGTAAATTCTATTTTCTCCGTTGCATATGGAAACACTAGATATTCTTCAATAGTGATTACAGAAGTAATAATTTGTATATCTGATTTAGACACATTTCAAAAAAATTTTTTATTTTATCCATATATAAAGCACTTTGTTCCAGATAGTATATAAATGGTGAAGTATCAATATATACTCGCTTAAAGTCTATCATTGTCCCTCAGCTCTCTTACATAAATATCCGCATTTTGCCCTCTTTTTGTAGGTGGCATAATAAATTGATCTAAATCCCAAACTTTCTTTTTGGTTTCCGTTTCTTTTGTTAGTTTATCTATAAATCGCATAACTATAGGAAGCTTTTCTTCTGGTACTCTTTCCAATTCCTCAATAATGGTTTGTCTTAATACTGTCATGCATATTCCTCCTTAAAAGCTTATCTTTCCTAAACAAAACTTTTTATTGATAATATTCTAATATCTCTTAAGCTTTGAGAAAGGGAAGGAAAAAGAAGGTTTACATATGATAATAAAAGGAGTATAGTAAGAGAAGAAGTGAGAGTATATGAGTACGATGTGGAAAAGAAGCTAGTTTTTGAGTAAAAAGGGAAGGCAGAAGAGAAGAAAGTCATGGATTGGAGAAGGAAAGCAAATGGAACAGAAAGGAAGAGGAAGAAAAAGAAGGTATTATTATGGAAAGAAACTGTTATGGGAAGAAGGAGTAGAAGAGGAAGGAAAGTATAATACGAGTGTTGAAAAAATATATTTTATAGTAGATGGAATGTAAGCATGTGAAGAATTTAACAAATATCTGAGAGGCAATAAAACTACAGAAGACGGCTTAAATATTAGGAATAAAGAATTAGTAATGGTATTTTTAAGCAAAGATAATTTTAAGAAGACGACCTTCTGCTTTCAAGGAAACCCGATTCCCTTTTGTGTTGTGTAGGGGGTATTAAAGTTATCAGTTGCATATAAATAAAAATTTTGTAAAAATATAAAATGATAAAAAAAAGGAACAAACGATGAAAGAAAAGATAGAATGTATAGCAGCTTTGGAAGAATATAAACAGCTTTTTACGGATTTTTTTTGTAACCCGAAACCTCGTTCTGTTAAGGTAACAAGAAGTTTTAATATAGGAGAAGAAAAGGAAATATTATCAACATTTACTCTAGAGGAAAATGAATTTCATAATGATAAGCCTGTTATCTTTGGAATTGATATCTCCAGTCTGTTTATATCTTATATGAAAAAAGATGGAAAAAAGATAAAAATTTATTGTGATGATTTTTTGGTAGGGATATTTTATTTACCAAAACAGATTCAGATAGAATTTGTTATCCATTATATGAAAAGTTATCATTATCATATGGTAGATATAAATCAGATATTGATCAATAGGATAGTAGAGAAAGAAAAAAAGGGATTGGATTATGAATTAAAAGTGTTACCGAAAAGAGAGGGAAGTTTAAGAGCGCGAATCAGAATACGGACAAAGGATTATAAAAAAAATATAGAACGAATTC
>CAJUHN010000429.1 GCA_910585935.1 uncultured Lachnospiraceae bacterium
CGCACAGCCCTTTTGGGCTGTTTGCTAAGTGCCGACGTCTTCCAAGGGGCTTCTTTTGGAATAATTTTTTGCCTTCGTTAGTTTGTAGATTATTCTGGGATTTTTTATTTCTATAAATTCTATAAATAGCGGAAAGAATTGTAAAAACAGTATCCTACGACAGTGATTTCTATTATTTATTGTGATAACGGAAATATTGTTTTTTAGTTTTGGTTATGCTATAAACTAGCACAGGAAAGAACCTATTCCAAAAGAAGCCTCTTGGAAGACGTTGGTACTTAATGAGCAGTTCCGTTAGGGGCTGCGAATTTAGTACCGCGTAGTCTTACATGGAGCGAAAGCGCGGCTTCGTTGGAATAGGTTCTTTCCTGTGCGAACCTTTGATTAAAGTGTTTTTTTGCTTTTTGTATGGTTTTTTAGGTTGTGTTTATGGTGTGAATATTATTAATTTAGGTAATGAGTAATAAAAGGGGTTTGTGGGAGGAAGAAAAGGTGGAAGAATCGCTTATTAAAAGAGTATTACCTCATAGTATAGAAGCGGAACAATCTGTAATAGGTTCTATGTTAATGGATAAAGAGGCTATTTTGGCGGCTTCGGAAATATTGACAGCAGAGGATTTTTATGGGCGTCAATATGGGTTGATGTTTGAGGCGATGGTGGAATTATATAATGAAGGAGAACCTGTTGATTTCATCACTTTAAAAAATCGACTGCAAGAAAAAGATGCTCCTCCAGAAATTTTTGGTGTTGAGTTTATGAGCAATATTATCAATATAGTGCCTACTTCTGCAAATATAAAACATTATGCTAATATTGTGAGTGAAAAGTCTACGCTCAGAAAGTTGATTAAAATAAATGAAGAGATTGAGAATATATGTTATTTGGGAAAGGATAAATTAGAAAATATTTTAGAGGAAACAGAGAAAAAAGTTTTTCATCTGATTCAAAATCGCAGTGAGGGAGATTTTGTTCCGATTAAAGATGTAGTCATTAGAGCATTAGAGAGAATTGAGAAGGCGGCAAAAACAAAAGGAAGTGTGACGGGAATCTCGACAGGGTTTTATGACTTAGATTATAAGACATCTGGATTACAGCCTTCAGATTTTATTTTAATTGGAGCTAGACCTGCGATGGGAAAAACAGCATTAGTATTGAATTTAGCGGATAATATTGCAATAAAAAATAATATTACCACTGCTATTTTTAGTTTGGAGATGTCAAAAGAACAGTTAATTAATCGTATGTTTTCTATGGAATCTAGGGTAGATGCACAGAATATTCGTTCAGGAGAACTTTCAGATAGTGATTGGGAACGATTGATAGAGAGTGCAGGGATTATAGGAAAGTCTAATCTTATTATTGATGATACGCCCGGGATTAATATGGCAGAGCTTAGATCAAAGTGTAGAAGATATAAATTAGAACATAATTTAGGGTTGATTATTATAGATTATTTACAGTTGATGTCTGGAAATGGGAGATCAGATAATAGACAACAGGAAATCTCTGAGATTTCTCGTTCTTTAAAAGCTTTAGCGAGGGAAATTAATATACCAGTTATTGCGATATCACAGGTGAATAGGGCTTGCGAATCCAGACCAGATAAAAGACCGATTATGTCAGATTTAAGAGAATCGGGATCTATTGAGCAAGATGCAGATATGGTGATGTTTCTTTATCGAGATGATTATTATAATAAAGATTCAGAGAATAAAGGGATTGCAGAATTAATTATTGCAAAACAGAGGAATGGTCCAATCGGTACAGTGAATCTATTATGGCTTCCAAACCTGACTAGATTTGTAAATTTAGAAAGATAATAAAAAAATTTTATTATAGTAGTTTTTATCTAAAACAGGATATAGAGTGAATATGAATATTTTTATAATGCTTTTTATTACAGTATTGACTTTTATAATAGGTATGATGTTGATTAAAATAGGGTTAAAGATTTATCGCTTTTTTCAAATGAAAGAGTTAGATAAGTATTGGGGAAATAAGGAATATATTTTAGAAGGAGGAGAGAAAAAGGCTTTGGTGTTATATCAACCTTCTAAACATAATACAGCAGATAAATTAAATCGTTTATTAGCAGAAACACTTCAGAAACAGGGATATGAGGTCACAGTGAATTATTTATGTCGGGGAGAGAGATATTTTTTAGAAGAGTATGAAGTGATCAGTTTAGGGAGTCCTGTTTATATGGGTAACTAAACAGTTACAATAAATATATAAAAATTTATATAAAAGTATAAAAAATTATTGAAACGACTACCCTTTGTATCGTGAGAACGGTGCAA
>CAJUHN010000430.1 GCA_910585935.1 uncultured Lachnospiraceae bacterium
GTATCAATGGAGTGTATTTGTTTGGGGTAAGTAGAATAGAACTGGATGAGGAAAATATCGACTTATTTTTAAACCTGAAGAAGGAACAAAGCCAAAAAGAATATAGCAGTCATATCCGTTATGGAGAAAAACGAATCGAGATCTATAAGAAACATGGAATCATCTATATTTTATGTTCTCCCTATCAGAGAGAGAATCCAAATGTAGAGATGCTTCCGATATCGAATAAAGAAAAGTTATATTTAGGACATTCTATCTATCAATAAATAAAAAAGGTAATCTAGCAAGAAGAAAAAATATGAAGGAAAGTTTTTTAATTAACGTGAGTTCGATAAAAAATAAATGTCCATAAGCCTATCTTTCTGATATAATTAGATCGCCAAATCAAACATACCAAAGGAGAAGAAACTTATGGACGAAATTATTATATCAGTTTTTTATGACATTGACAACTTCTGCAAAGAATTAAAAAAATTTTCTGAACGCAACCTTTTGCCTTGTAATGAAAATGGCGTGTCTTTTGAGCCGCCTTCGAGCCTCTCACTGAGCGAGATTATGACCATCTGCGTTGTCTTCCATTTGTCTGGCTATCGGACATTCAAATGGTATTATGTAAACTTTATCAAAAAGAACTGCCACAAATTCTTTCCCAAACGGGTCAGCTATCATCGTTTTGTGGACCTTATGCCTTATGCTGCCATACCGCTGGCTTTGTTTGCGCAGTCTGTGGGTTTACAATCGCCTTGCACTGGCATAAGCTTTGTGGACTCTACGATGCTGGACGTATGCGACAGCCACAGAATCTGGCAGAATAAGGTTTTTAAAGGTGTCGCGCAAAGGGGCAGGAGTTCCACGGGCTGGCATTACGGTTTCAAGCTCTACCTTGTCATTAATGACTGTGGGGAGATTCTGGGTTTTTGTCTGACGCCTGCCAATGTGGACGATCGAAACCAAAAAGTTATGGAAAGTCTGACAAAAAATCTATTTGGGAAGCTATTTGCAGACAAAGGGTATGCGTCCAAAAAATTATTTAAGGAACTCCTGGACAAAGGCATAGAGCTGATCACGAAACAGAAAAAGAACGCCAAAACCCCAGGGATGCTGCGTTTCACAGACAGGCTTCTGCTGCGGAAGCGCGCTGTGATCGAGTCGGTGATTTTCTAAAAAATGTCTGCCAGATTGAGCATACCAGGCACAGAAGCGGCTGCAATTTTGTGGTCAACTTGGTGGCTGGGCTTGTGGCATACTCTTTTTTGCCGAAAAAGCCATCGATTCATACTGGAAATATGACTTTTGCATAAGTATGCTCATCGAACTCACGTTATTTTATATATTTTCAACAAATTAAGAGTTTAAACAGAATATAATTATTAATTATCTCAATTTATATATGGATTAGTTTGTTTGAAGTATCAAATCAACATTATTTTGCATGATTAGAAGAAACAGAATATTATTTTGTACCTATGATATAGAGGACGAAGACTATATATAAAATGAAGTAATATTTATATTTAGATAAGATGTTACGACTTTAAAGTATTTATTTAAAAGCCAGAAATCCCAGCGAAATTCTAAAGCATTATTTCACTGGGATTATTTTTAAAAAGAGTATTTAGAAAAGAAAATAAGGGAGAAAATAAGGGTTACGGAAAGAGAATTAGCAGCAGTATTAGCGAGAACAGATAATCTTAAGAAGACAACCTTCTATTTCCGCGGAGAACCGATTCCCTTTTCTGTTGTGAAAGAGGTATTAAAATTGCCAGACTTGCCTACTTTCCACTTATAAAATTACAAACGTGTTAAAATACCCTCTTTTATACAAGTTTTCGGTCAAAATTTTCAAGAATCCCAATCATTTCGTCGGAACATATTACGAAGACAAACTATTTTATAAAAATTTTAGTTTATAAGTTTATCCTAAAATAGAGTATTTAAGCTTCATCATAAAGTATCACTACCATAAAAAATAAAAAGGAATAGTAATATTGACTGTCCTTGACTGGACTTAAAGTCCCACTTGTTTGTGCTGGAAAGGACGATGACACCTATGACAATACAAATACAGGGTCAAAAATAAATTCTCCACGCCTTCTTCAGTACTCTATAGTGTATTGCTATTCCATAGAAGCATGAGAAAATAAAGAGTAGAGGGGTACATTTTTTATAACTTGATTGTGGCTTGAGCGAAGCGAAAGGAATGAGAAAAACGATGAAAGAAACGATAGATTTTATAACTGTTTTGGAAGAATATAAGCAGCTTTTTACGGATTTTTTTTGTGACCCAAAACCACGT
>CAJUHN010000431.1 GCA_910585935.1 uncultured Lachnospiraceae bacterium
TGGAGAGTGTCTGTTAAGTCTTTTCGGGCATAGCAATACCGCCCACCATAACACCTTTTTTTTATACTGTCACTTGTAAATTCCTTGCTTCAATCAAAACTACCTGCTTACACTTTGGACAATAGAGGGGATAGTTTTTCAATATCGTATTCTCTCTTATTCTGTTACGAGTTTTACCACCACAAATAGGGCAACATATCCATTCTGTTCTCATAACTGTTGTAGCTTGCCTTTCTTCAAGCGAAAAACCATATCAGCTTGCTTTGCAAGGTCATTAGAATGAGTAACAATAATGACGCACTTATTCATCTGATGGGCACAATTTTTTAAAACTTCTGTTATTTCGGCAGCAGTATCCTCATCCAAATTTCCTGTTGGTTCGTCAGCCAAAATAATAGGTGTGTCCGATGCCAATGTACGAGCGATTGCAACACGCTGCTGCTGTCCGCCTGATAATTTCATTACATTGCGTTTCGCTTCATCTTCAGTTAATCCAAGTTGTTTTAACACTAAAAGGACATCCTGCTTTGCGGTCAGCTTTACATTTTCAACAGGTGTCATATAGTCAATGAGATTGTAACTTTGAAATATAAGTGAAACATGATTGCGTCTATGGTATTCAAGTGTATGCTCTGAAATATCCACACCATCAAATAAAATTTCACCTTTTTGCGGTACATCAAGCCCGCCAAGCAGTGATAACAAAGTAGTCTTTCCAGAGCCAGACACTCCAAGTATGGCATACATTTTTCCTGTTTCAAACACGGCATTTACCGCTGTCAATATTCTTTTGCTCTTGTCATAAGAGTAAGATACATCTTTAATTTCAAATACAGACATTTGTAAAAACTCCTTTCTTTAACTCATTTTTGATAAAATTTCTCTTGGCTTCAAATGTATTATTGTACCCGATGAGAGAATCACGGAAACCGTAATTATTGCAAAACCAATCAGATATAGCTGCAACATATCGAGAATATCAACTGAAATGTGGATTTGCTCTGTTTCCGCAATATCAACTGATACCTCTGCTTCGGGCGGTATTACGTCCTGTTCATCATTTTGTGGTGTAGAAATCTCACTATTATCCTTTATTGTGGCTTGAACATCATCCAACGAAAGACCATAATCGTCTTTAATGTCCCAAACTACATCTTTATCATTGCTTAAACTTTCTCCACTTGACGGACTTTCAATAAGTTTGTTTGCCAGTTGATTTGCAACTGCATTACCCATAAAGAAAGATAAACCAAAAGCGATTACAGCAATCATAAAAACTTCTACCAGATATTGACTAACGATTTTACCTTTTCCAATGCCAAGAGAAAGGAATACCCCTGTTTCATGGATACGACTTCTTCCCCACATGGTAAGTATTAAGGCAAGAATTATTCCGCTGACCAATGCAATAACCAAAATAATTGATGCAACCAAGGATTGTAGCTTTTCGAGTGGAGCAGCAGCTTCTTGATACTCTGTATTGTCGGTAGTAAGCGTAAATGCCAGCCAATCAATTTCAGAATTTTCCCTTATTTCTTTAACAATTTTTTCAAGGTTTGCAGGGTCATCGACCAAAAATTTTGCCGAAACAAAGCCTATGGGTGTATCTCTGAAAAGTTCTTGCAACGTATAGTAATCGACAAAAATCTGATTTTCTATTTTTTCGTAGGTAGCGATATTTTCAAATGTAGAGTCGGGTTTAAGGATTTCATAAAATCCGATAATTTTTATTTCAACTTTACAATCCGCTGTTATCGAAAAGGTGTTTCCGATTTTCAAGCCGTTTTTATCTGCTAATTCTTTGCTTATTATGGCTGAATACTTTTCGGCGTTCGTAATATGCTTTCCCTCAATTAACTGTAATTTCTGTGATGTAAAAAAAGAATTGGTTTCACTTGAATAAACGGTTCTTGCGTATACAGAATCATTTAATTCGCCTTTTAACGGGACATTTCCCTTAAATATTTCAAGATTAGGCTGAACATTGCTCTGCGTGTCTGCATCACAACTTTTTATTCCGTCCATTTGCAAAATTAAATCAATCATTTCCTGTGTTAAAGGACGTTCCGTGTATAATGTCACACCGCCCTCATTATCATTGATTGCCTTAAAATATGGGTTTTTTTCAGAAAATTCGGGCAATAATTCAAATATTCCTCCCATTGTTTGCCGTAGCTTTTTCTGCTCTAACCGTGCAGCCTTTTCAGTCGAAATTCCTGACAGCACAAAGGTTGCCATAATAAGAAGGACGAAAAAAAG
>CAJUHN010000432.1 GCA_910585935.1 uncultured Lachnospiraceae bacterium
ACGTCTGGAACGGAGCGAAAGCGCGGCTTCGCTGGAATACTTCCTTGCCGTAGCGAACCTTTAATCAAAATGTTCCTCTAATAGTCATAAATCTTTTCTTCACTTTTACACATTTCCCCAATCCTATCTTCCTAAAATTCTTACATAGAAAATGTATTCTCTCTCTCTAATGATAATAACTTTTGTTTTATTTCTAACCCTTCTGCATAACCTGTCAAATTTCCATTTTTTCCGATTATCCGATGACACGGAATCACAATAAAAATCGGATTTTTTCCACATGCCATTCCCACTGCTCTACATGCTTTTTTATTTCCTATTCTTTCCGCAATTTCCTGATAAGTTGCTGTTTTTCCATAAGGAACTTTACACAATTCCTTCCAAACTTTCTCTTGAAATTCCGTGCCCCTTGGCTGAAATGGTAAATCAAATTCTTTTCTTTTTCCTTCTAAATACTCTTTTAATTGTTCAGCCGCTTGGTTCAATAATCTGTTATCTTTTTGTATCCCCTTCTCTTTATCATAACTCGCAGAAATACGAATAATAGACTTTTCATCTGATTGAATAATGACTTTTCCTATAGATAATAAATAATTTTGATAAATTATCTTTTGTTCGTTCATCTTTTTTATTCCCTTTTTCACATATTTTACTTTTTTATTTTTGACCCTTATTTATATTTCTAGTTTTATAACATTTATATTAAAATTCTGATACTAATTTATTTTCTTCTCTCCACTCCAAATATCCCATAAATACAATCCAAACATAAGCACATGTTTTAGGTATCATCAACATTCCTAATAATGGAATCACATCTGCAAATAATACAACCGGAATATAGAACCCAAAACTCAAAATAATCGCTAACCACATAAACCGAAAAGAAATATCATGGTTTCTTTTTGCTTCCTGATAAAAAAGAACAATAATAAAAATTCCCATAATAGCAAATGGAATATTCCTATAAATTCCCCAAGATAAGGGGGCATCTGCGGAAATCCATTTATTTTGCGGAAATAAGCACAAAACAATTCGTATAATCGCAAGCGCATACATGATTATTGTCAAATTTTTTCTTCCTTCTATCTGATATCTCTTTCTCCAAATATAATATAAAATCAAATAAAATATTGTCATAGTAATAGATGTAATTAATTTTCCAGTTCCTAATGCCTGTACATGAGCTTCTAATCCATCTGTACAAAGGGCATATGCACGTGGAATGAGATGAAAAGCATCTCCCCCTCCCAACACTACAGCCATAATTCCAAATAAGCGAGTTTGTTCCTTTTTCGCTCCTTTTATCATTTGAACTCCTAAAAAAATTACTGTACATAAATAAATAATATCAAATCCTGTTTCCATAATTGCTTGCATAAAAATCCTCCTTTATGAACATAGTTCATCTTAAATTAAAAAAATAAATCTTCAAAAAATTCTTATTATTCATCTAATATCCTCTTTAAAACCTCTTGAAAAAAACTACTGTTTTCTTGACCATTCTTTAACATCCACATCATTTGTGAAAACACAAAACTTAAAAATTTTTCTTTTGTAAAATTTTCATCAAATATCCCCTCTTTCACTTTATCATCTACCTCTAAACCGCGCAAAAATCCCTCTTTGATATGTTTAAAATAAATTTCTTCTATATTTTTTCCTTTTCTCTTTTCCTCTCCCGTCAATTCTACCATCTGACTTAAAAATTCCTGCTGAAATTGTTTTATATTCTGAAACAAACTCTGATATACCCTTCCAAATAATTCTGGAAAAGATATATTATCTCTTATATCATAAGTCTGAGAATGAAAAACATTTTTCCAAAAGTCTTCCACCATCGCAAAAATAAGATCCGCTTTAGATGGAAAATAATTATAAACTGTTCCTACTGATATCCCACACTCCTTTGAGATCGCCCTTATATTCAATTTCTCCATTCCATCTTTTTGCACGATCCTTTTCGCTGCTTGCAAAAGTAAATCCTTTGACGTCACAGAATAATTCATTTTATCACCTCTTTCCTCAATATGAACATAGTTCATTATAAATTTCTTTCTTTATTTTGTCAAGCTTTTTTCAAATATTTTTAAAATTATTTGAAGGATTAAAAAGTATTACTTTATTATAAAAAATATAATCCGCATCTCTTCTTCACAGAATATTCAATAAACTAGCTCAGGCAGGAAGTTATTCCAAAAGAAGCCCCTTGGAAGACGTCGGCACTTAATGAGCGAACCCACAAGG
>CAJUHN010000433.1 GCA_910585935.1 uncultured Lachnospiraceae bacterium
GGGTTGATTAAAGCCATAGATAATTTTGATATAAAGCAAAACGTGAAATTCAGCACGTATGCTGTTCCCATGATTATTGGGGAAATAAGAAGATACTTAAGGGATAATAATAGTATTCGAGTGAGCAGATCGTTAAGAGATACTGCATATAAAGCGATTTATGCAAAAGAGGCGTTGATGAAAAATAATCAAAAAGAGCCAACGATCAGTGAAATTGCAAAAGAAATTGGGATAAGTAAGGAAGATATAGTATTTGCCTTAGATGCGATTCAAAATCCAGTTTCTCTGTATGAACCTGTCTATACAGAAGGAGGAGATGCACTTTACGTAATGGATCAGATCAGTGATAAGAAAAATAAAGAGGAAAACTGGGTGGAAGAGTTATCTTTATCACAAGCGATGAAAAAATTAGGTGAGAGAGAGAATAAAATTATTCGTATGCGTTTTTTTGAAGGGAAAACACAGATGGAAGTAGCAGAAGAGATCAATATCTCTCAGGCACAGGTTTCTAGATTAGAGAAAAATGCATTAAAAACTTTAAAAAATTATTTAACGGCATAAAATCAGAGATGAAAATAGTAAGGTAAAACTTTAATAAATGACATGAGCAAGAAGGCTTATTTGATTGAAAAGTATTTTAGTATATAATAAGCCATCTGCTTATGCCATATTTTAAGATAAAAAAATGTAGGATAACAAATACATAAAGAAAGTTTTCTGCTAAAAATATTTCTTTTTTAAGAAAATTTTTTAGAAACCCAAAAAGTAAAAAGAGTAATAAAGGAGATAAAAATTGTCAGAACTCCTTCTATTATAAAAGTAATTTCATTTCCTGTTCCGAATACAGCACGTTGAGAGAGCAGAGTAGGAAGCAAAAAGAGAGCGTGAAGAAAGATAGCTGTCGGAAAAAGATATTTCTTTTTAGAAACTGCTGTATAAATAAAAATAGAAAGGTCTAAACGCAATATAAATATTAGGATTCGTTCATAACCAGTGAGCAAAAACAAATAAGCAGGAGAGTTGATTAAAGAAAGAGCAGCACTTTGCATATCAGGAAAAGTTTCTAAATAAGAAGTCAACCCGGAAGAATTGATAGAAAAAGAAAGAGATAGAGCACTCCACATAGAGATAAAACCTAAAAAAAGCATTTCTAATCCTCCAAAGCCGATTCCAAAAAAGAGAGCATGAGATTGAGTAGGGAAATCGGACTGAAATTTTTTCATAGCAAAAAAATATCCAATGTCTTGAAAAAGGGAGGCAGAAAGACAGCCGTAAAGAGCATAAGCCAAACTATGCTCCCATAAATAGTCACTGAGGGCATGAGGCGTATATAGAATATAAGAAGTGAAAAGGGATTCTAAAAAAAAGGAAAAAATAAGATATATTCCCGCTCCAATACACATGGGCTTAAAGGATAATTGATATTTTAATTTCCAGATGAAAAGAAAAGTAATAGGTAAAAGCAAACAGATAATAGTTGTAATTCCCATACAGATAAGAGAAAAAATAGAAACTTGTGAAGCCATAAATAATACCTCCATTTAAAATTAATTTTAGATAATAGTACTATAAAAGGATATGGAAAACTTGTCAACCCGTTCTTTTTTTATAAATTGTGATAGGAATAGTTTAACTGATTGATATTCCGCTTAAGGATAAGGGACTATTCCAACGAAACCGCGCTTTCGCTCCGTTCCAGACGTAATGGACACTAAATTCTCGGCGCGTGACCGCACCGCTCATTAAGTGCCAACGTCTTCCAAGGGGTTTCTTTTGGAATAGTCCCTTATCCTTAAGCTAGTTTATTGCTATGGCTAGTTCATAAAATGAGATGGCAGCGATTTAACAGAAATGATAATAATCTCTATATTTTTTTACTGATATGAAAAGAAAAATTTGATAATTTTATATTTGTATAATCAACAAATAAATTAACCATATTACTTGTGAAACTACATCTGTTATTTTTCTAAAAAAGTAATACTTTATAGAGGTAATATTTTTTGCTGTTATAATAGATAATAACAATTATTGTTTTTTAATATTTTATAAAAATAAAAAAATCTTTTTTTTTAGATACTATGATTGACGTTCCTAGAATAGATAACAAACTAGCGGCGGCAAAGAAGTATTCCGAAAGAAGCCCCTTGGAAGACGTTGGCACTTAATGAGCGGTGCGGTCACGCGCCGAGAATTTAGTGTCCATTACGTCTGGAACGGAGCGAAAGCGCGGCTTCGTTGGAATA
>CAJUHN010000434.1 GCA_910585935.1 uncultured Lachnospiraceae bacterium
ACGTCTGGAACGGAGCGAGAGCGCGGCTTCGTTGGAATAGGTGCTTGCCGGAGCGAACCTCTGTATAAAACTGTAACATAATATTTCTAAAATTTATCTGAAAAACTTGACAATACTATAGAAAATATTGTATTATCAGCATAATTGTATAACCTCATGCGCCCTATGGCGTAATTTTTTATTAAGTAAAAGGAGTTGATTTTTTGGACCCGAGTGTCGCCTCACAATTTTTGATACTAATTGTTTTGTTAGCATTATCTGCTTTTTTTTCATCTTCTGAAACGGCTTTGACCACTGTAAATCGTATTCGTGTTCGTACCTTAATTGAAGAAGGAAATAAAAAAGCCATTACTCTAGGCTGGGTAATTGAAAATTCTGGAAAAATGCTGAGTGCTATTTTAATTGGCAATAATATTGTCAACATTTCTGCATCTTCTATCGCCACTATATTAGCGACAAAATTATTAGGAGATGCTGGTGCTGGAATCGCCACTGGTGTTTTAACCCTATTAGTTTTAATTTTTGGTGAAATCACACCGAAAACTCTCGCTACTATACATGCGGAGAAAATAGCACTTCAAGTAGCTGGTATTATTAAAACCCTTATGACAGTTTTAACTCCTGTGATATTTATTGTGAATAAATTATCTATGGGACTATTAATTTTATTAAGGGTGAATCCAAATGCGAAGGAAAATACTATAACAGAAAGTGAACTGCGCACAATCGTAGATGTCAGTCATGAAGAGGGAGTGATTGAAAGCGAAGAACGCCGAATGATTAATAATGTGTTTGATTTTGGAGATTCTAGAGCAAAAGACGTTATGATACCTCGTATTGATATGATTTTTGCATCGATTGACTGTGCTTATGAAGAGTTAATAGAAATCTTTCGACAACATCATTTTACCAGAATACCTGTCTATGAAGAATCTACAGACAATGTAATTGGCATTGTCAATATGAAAGATCTTCTTTTGTATCAGCATGATGCCCCCTTCCGGATTCAGGATTATCTGCGTGAACCATATTATACTTATGAATACAAAAAACTTTCTGAATTAATGGTAGAAATGCGAAAAGCGTCTGTAAATATTGTAATTGTTTTAGATGAATATGGAGTCACTGCTGGATTAATCACCCTAGAAGATTTATTAGAGGAAATTGTTGGAGATATTAAAGATGAATATGATGAAGACGAAGAAGAAGATTTCACTATGCTGGCAGAAAATGAGTATCTAGTAGATGGTCAAATCAAATTAGATGATATCAATGAACTGCTAAAAAGTCATATCACCTCAGAGGATTATGATTCTTTGGGCGGTCATATTATGGAAGTTTTAGATAGACTGCCTCAGGTAGGAGATTCTATTACAGAAGGCAATCTCACTTTTATAGTAGAAACATTAGATAAAAATCGTATTGATAAAATTCATATCTATTGTCTTCCTGAAAAAGAAGAACCTGAAAGCATCAGCAGCTAAAAGACTATACAAATAAATATAAACTTTTAAAAGTTAAATCCTAAAAATTTATAAACGAGGTACATCAAATGTTAAAATTACAAGGAACAGATATTTATTTAGCTCTATTAGAACGAAATGACTGCAAAACTTTATGGAATGATTTTGAATATGATTTTGAGAATCCTACAGAAGAAATGAATATAGGACATTCTGATGAAAAAGCTATAGATTGGTTTAATGAAATTCAAGAACTCCAAGGAAATCAAAATGTTCGATTAGGTATTTTCTTAAATAATGGTACTGTCATAGGAGATGTCGCCTTACAGAATATTAATAGAACTAGCCGAAATTGCAGCATAGGAATAGGAATTGCGAAAATCGAAAATCGTTCTAAAGGTTATGGACAACAGGCAATAACATTAATGCTCCATTATGGCTTTGAGTATTTAGGTTTAGAACGAATCACCGCAAATACATTAGATGTCAATATAAAAGCACAAAAATGCCTAGAAAAATGCGGTCTTGTATTAGAAGGACGAGAAAGAAAAGCTATTTATTTCAATGCCAAAATGCATGACAGACTGAATTATGCTATTCTAAAAGAAGAATACCATCAAAAATCATTATAAAAAAAGAATATCCCCAAAATTTATATAAATGTAATCCTTTTATTTCGTACCGAAAAATATCTAAAAACTAGCCCCTGCGAGAACCTATTCCAAAAGAAGCCCCTTGGAAGACGTTGGCACTTAATGAGCAAACCCGC
>CAJUHN010000435.1:0-1891 GCA_910585935.1 uncultured Lachnospiraceae bacterium
AAATTAATGTTTATGATGCTGGGGTCAAAAGCCCAACTACCGAACATTGAAAATTTAATATTTTACAGTAAATAAAGACAATCTACCCTTTTGTGAGTTATAATGGTAATAGTTCTAGAAAGGTGGTATCTCTTATGGCATTTAAACCGAATGATTGTCAACAGTTGTCCTTCGACGACAGCTTTATAGCACTAACTGAGCGTGAGAAAAAAGCTCTGGAAAAATCCTGGGCAAAAATCTTTGCTGATGAGATTTTTCCAGCAATAGATGAAGAACGTTTTTCTGTTCTGTATAGTGACAAGGCCTCCAGATCTAATACACCTGTTAATGTAATCATCGGTGCGTTAATCATCAAAGAGCTTTTTGATTATTCGGACGATGAAATTGTTGAGAACCTGATGCTTGACCTTCATCTCCAGTACGCCCTGCATACCACAAGCTTTGTGGAACAGCCTGTATCAGATAAAACCCTGAGCCGTTTCCGTAAAAAATGCTATGATTATGAAACACTTCACGGGGTGGACTTATATCATGACTGTGTAAAAGACCTTAGTGGCAAAATAGCTAAAATCATGAAGCTAAACGGGCGCATCCGCCGCATGGATTCCCTTATGATAGAATCAAATATCCGTTTTCTGAGCCGTATGGAACTGATTTATACCTGCATATCAAAGCTGGTTGTTTATCTCACAAAAAAGCAGCCGGATATCATTCCGGAACAACTGAAACATTATGCCGACCCGAATGACTATAACCGCATTTTCTATCATCAGAGAAATGATGACATGGGGGCCATTATCCAGACGCTCCTCACAGACAGCGGCTGTCTGCTTCATCTGTGCGGAACAGATTTTGAAGACGTGACGGAGTACCAGCTTTTTACCAGATGCCTTTCTGACCAGACTGTTGTGGAAAATGAAAAACGCCGCATGAGGACAAAGGAAGACGGTACGATGAATTCGTCCGCACTCCAGAATCCTTCTGACCCGGATGCCACTTACAGAAACAAGGCGGGTAAGCAGTACAGGGGATATTCTGCAAATATTGAGGAAACGGTTGGCAAAAATGGTTCTGTTGTGACGGATTATCAGTATGATAAAAACACCCATACAGACAGTCAGTTTCTCCAGGAATCTCTTTCGGCAATGGAAAAATCGGAAGAAGAAATCATTCTGGTTACAGATGGCGGTTATGACGGGCAGGACAACATTGCACTTGCAAAAGAAAAGAATATCCGCCTGGTAACAACAGCCTTAATCGGCAAAGAAGCCCCTGATGCACTGGCAGATTTTGAATTTAATGAAGATGGCACGCGTCTGCTGAAATGCGCAGCGGGCCACGTTCCAATCAGCCAGAGCTATACAAAATCAACAAGACAATGCAGGGTATCATTTGACAGAAATCATTGTGCCGGTTGTCCTTATCAGGAACAATGCCGTCCAAAGATATACAAAAAAGTCGCTTCATTTATCACTTCAAAAAATGCATCTAACAGGGCAAAAAGTCAGCGGTACATGCAGAGTGAAGAATTTAGCAGTCTGGCACGGTTAAGAAACGGCGTGGAAACAGTTCCTTCCAGTCTTCGGAAAAATTACCATCTGGACAGCCTTCCAAGAGGAAGGCAGCGAGGGAAATTTTTCTTTGGAAGTAAAATAGCAGCTTTGAATTTCAGAAAGCTCTTCGGATTTCGGAAGGGACTGGGAAACTATGCCCAAAATCCTGTATTAGTATAGAAAACGCACTAAAAGTATGCCAATGCATTTGGAGAAAAGGTGCCTCTTATAACAAATCTACTGTGAAATATTACATTTTCAAGGTTCTACGAGTATTCAGCCATAGAAAACTCTATGTTTTGACCCCAGCATCATGTCATGGTACTTAAAAGCATTTT
>CAJUHN010000435.1:1901-2205 GCA_910585935.1 uncultured Lachnospiraceae bacterium
GGCATATCCCGCATAGTCCCGCCGCAACGAATGTAAGCTCCTGCTTTTTATCCTTTATTCTCAATCGTTTCGGATAAACGGCTATCAGCACAAGTAATCCAAGCAAAAATCTGAAAAACAGTATTTCTATCGGTGTGAAATCCGTAAGCAGTATTTTGGTGGATATAAAAGTCGTCCCCCATATCACAATCGTAATCAGAGCTGTGATATGCCCTACGGTAGCTTTTTTATTCATGATTCTTGCCGCCCTCCTTGAAAATGCGTCCGTATGCGGCAGGCGACAGTCCGATAAACATATTAAAAA
>CAJUHN010000436.1 GCA_910585935.1 uncultured Lachnospiraceae bacterium
CCTTAATACCTCTTTCTGCATTATGTTGGTGGTTGCTGAAAATAAAAAAGATAGCAGATTGTCTGTTAAGATAACCGCTACCCAAAGGTAAACAATATTCAATTTTCGCTTATGCTTCGGTTTATAAAAAATAAAGCATTTAGTTTCCCTCCCTAAATGCCTTATCATCTATCTATTGATTCTTTTTATGCTTTCCTGTCAAATATACTTCGCTCTTCCAGATAATCGGGTAATTCGGAAAGTTCGTTGTTTCCTTTGACAGTCCGGTACTCATTCCAATAGATTTTATAAAACTCGTTTTTCTTTGCAAGTTCCGCCGGTGTCATTTCATAACTCCAGCCGTTTCCTGTGTTCATCAAAACTTTTGCGCCCTGACATTCAATAACCGCACCATATCCGCCTGTGGAGAGGATAGGGCAGGTGAGCGTTCCCCCGCCTGCAAGCGCAAACTGTTTTTCCGCAAGGTTTCCCCTGCCGTCTGCCTGTTCCAGAAAGTCCAGCAGGGATAGTTCGCCAATCCCCCTGCATTTGGGATTCGTATTGCTGCTCTTTTGTATGGCGTTTTTTGCAGACTGATACAGGCTCTTTCTGTCGGGAGATACATCAGACAGATACTCCGCCCTCAACTGTAATAGCTGCCTGTCAATGCTGTCCTTGTCCGCTTTGTTTGTTACCATTGCCGCATTTCGGGCAAGTTCTTTTATCTCTGTTATAAATTCAGTCTGTGTTTTTGTCTGTTTTGCGGCGGACGGAATGTAAGACCAGTTTGGCTGTCCTGTTGCTAAAGTTGCGCTTGTAACATTCTTTACGCCGTTTGCTACACTGTTTAACGATATACCCATAATAACCACCTGTCTGTAAAACTGTTTATACACTCACATCTAATGGACAGCCGAAAATATTCGGCTTTTTCATTCTGGCAAGGCTTTTTTCTTACACTTTGGCATCAAACATACTCTGACCACTGCTTTTCACCCATGCATCTTGTGCTATCCCATATCCCTTTTCCTGTCCTATGTCATACAACCCGCTACTGTCAAAACCTATTTCCAGCACTAAATCATTTTCTTTATTCCAGCCATTCTTAGCATATTCCAGCCACCTGTTAGAATAAAGTTCATACCCTGCGCCGTTCTTTGCTTTCTCCTTAAACAATGCAAGTAAGTCTGTACCGTCTTCCGCAATAAAAGTACCGTTCCTGTATGCCGCATTGCGTATATCATACCCTGTTGTATTATATACTTCATGCCATAAAGAATATTGGTTTGCCTTTATTGTATTTGCCTGCAGATTGACAATTTCATTATCTGCATCATGCATACAGAGCCACGCATGTGTCCATATGTTTTTTGCATTATCTCCCTCATTCAGCAGTTTCTCTATCAGTGATAAAGTATCTTTATCTGTATTTCCTGACACGTTTAATTGATATGTATACGGATTAACAGAAAATTTCAAGTCTATTTGTTTCGATAAGGATATCCCATGACTGGAAAACAGCTCTGAAATCTGCTGGTTTATAACACTTCGGGCATACTGCTTTTCCTTATCCGTGTTACGGCTGTAGCCCGTACTTCTTGAACCGCCTGTATATAAGTCCTTGTAATCCTTCAAAGCATAATCATACCGGGCAAATCCGCCTACAGGTTTTCCTCCTGTCTGCAGCATTCTTTTTTCTGTACGGTAAGCTATGGAACGCTGGTCTGCCGTCATGTATGAGCAAAAGTTGGGAGAGGTCACATCGCAGTATTTTGACCTTACATATGCCATCGGATCGGAATGTGACATATTTTCCCTGTACATTTTATCATAATGCTCCCGCAGAACTTTTTGTACAAAACGGTCTTCCTCCGTAAATCCATCATATTGATAGCCTACAGTTGTGCCAGCACTGGAATCAGCAGGCAGGTTATTAAAATCCCTGCCCGCTGGTATTTTACTATAATAATCCGAATTATTTATAACAACCATTTTATAACCCCGCTTTTGTTTGCTGTATGCTTTCTATATCAGACCTGCACGTCTAATGAACTGCCGGAAACAGATGACCTTTTCACAAATGTATTGCCGCTTTTCACAAGTGTGCTTTCTACGGATTCCCTTGTAACACTGTCTAAAATGGAAGGGTCAAACGGCTGCCCCGGCTCCCATTTTGGATTAGCCGCCTTGACTGCCGCATACATAG
>CAJUHN010000437.1 GCA_910585935.1 uncultured Lachnospiraceae bacterium
CTCTCACCTGAATAGTCAGGAATGACAAATGTCGTATCATTATATATGGCAAAATCAAGCGGTCGAAGTATATCTTCATCCAATGTTACCGTTTCCTCACGAAGCAGTGAATCACCGGATGAAGAAAAATCTAACCTGGTTAATTCGCTTTTGTTGGCATCCAACGTCCATACTTTATGGTTATGAAAACGGAAGTTTTCCATTGACAACATTTCCGTTGGAGAATCGCCTCGTCTGCCAAAAGAAGATAGATACCGGAAACTTGGGTATTGGAATAAGTGCCCATAATGTTCGGAACCATGTAAATCCATCACAACGGCTTTATCTCCTTCTATCCGTATCCGAAAAGGATAGCGGAACAAGGCTGTATCAAGTTCTATTACTTCTCCTCTCAATTCTTTTTCTTGCAGGAATCCAGAATAGGAAAATACATTTTTTCCATATTCCTTATGGCTATTATTACAAGAAAACAGAAATAAAAGACAAAGAAACAGGAAGCTAACGCCACTTTTCAAGGCTGTATCCTTCGGCAACATAATCAACTTTATCATGCGATGCAGGACAATCTATGGATCCTCTACCCAAACATCTAACCGGTCGCATAGTTTCACCAGCAGCTAATGCTTCAATATTATATAAAAGTAATGAACTCACTTTATCTTGATGAGAACTTTGCTTTTTAATGGCTGCAATAGCCACTATACATAATAAAAATAAAAAAACAGATAACTTTTTCATTGTACTTTTTTTATAGGATTAATTATGTGAGCAAAAGTAGGAGATTGGCAGGATATAGACAAAAAAAGCAGCGGACCATTTCGGACCAACTGCATTTTTTCAAAAAACACCGATTTCATCGGCACTTATAATCTTCTAATTTATTCGCTAAAATGACTAAAGAATCAATTGATAAGTTTCAACTCCTCTCTTTATGTCAATATCAGAGTCTAGTTTATGAAGTATATTACGTAAACGACCTACCGCTTTATGAACATTTTCCACACGCTCCTTCCTATTAGGCCACAATTTACTCATTATTTCATCATCTTTTAAAATATAATGCTTTTCTTTATTATTCAAAAACAACTCCAACAATTCATTAGCCTGAGGGGAAAGTCTTGTTTTTATCCCTCTGAGTTCTATAGTCTTTTTCTCCGCATAAAATATCATATCCTCTTTTAACATATAGGAACGTACAGGAGTACTATCTACCTCTTTTACTATTTTCAAGACTTCTATAGTATTCTTTTGTTGCATTAAAACGAGCTTTTTCCGAACTAAGATCCAAGTTTTATACATTCCATAAACAATAAAAATACACAGTAATAAATAGAGTAATAGTTCAAAATGTATTATACTCCATATGGAATAATAGATATACCCTTTCACTTCTATTTCACAAGCATAACCAATATAAACTGTAAATACTATATTTGAGAAATTACACCATTCACATTGAGTTTTATTACAAGATTTTACTTTTCCCTTTTCATCCGTTACTGAAACAGACAAAGCAGATTCAACAGGAAGATGAGCTTCCAACAAATATTCTCTCCAAATAATATTTAATGAATCTGCAATAATAGGGTGCTTCCCAAAGGTGTAACTATGCAAAGCACGTAAATCTCTATTGCTTGTTATATTCATATAATGCTTATTCCGATCTAAAGGATACTCATGTATCCCCAAAGAGTCTCTAATACAAACAGAATCCGGTACATCAGCAGCTACATATTTTGGTTCAAAATATGATACTAAAGGACCTTCCACATTCCGTCTTTTCACTTCCTGATCAACAGCCTCAATAAAAGTGCTTTTTGCCTTTTGTTTAAAAACAGATAGCTTGGACTCATAAGTATATTTACAAGCAAAGAAAAATACAACTCCACTGATACAAGTAGCAATGAACAACAAAATAATATTATAAGTTCTCATCATATTTCATTTTAGTTCCTTTTCAACCACAAAGGTAACATTATTCAAACTAACAAACGAATAAATCAAGCGATAACCATATCATGAGAAACAAGATTCTTTCAGTTTCAACAGAGAATGGAACGTCAACCGTGTCTCTCTGAATAAGAGATTCTGCTATTCATGAGCTAAAAACTGCATAAATAAGGAATAAAAAAACGCTCCCTGTATAAATGGAAGCGTTGTCTTTATCATTTTAAAAT
>CAJUHN010000438.1 GCA_910585935.1 uncultured Lachnospiraceae bacterium
CCGGACCGTCTGCGCCAGTCAGGTTTTTCGATTTTTCATCGGCCATTCGCAATACCTCCTTCTTGGTTTTCTGGCATGAAAAAAGGGCTTGACCTCTCTTGTCAAGCCCCGGTAGTTGGGTTGCCTCCTTTCCCTGCGCCCATGAAAAAACCGCCCTTCGTTGTGAAAGAGCGGTTTTTCAGTAGGTTGGCAGTCCATTATTTTGTTTTTTTATATGTATCCCTTTGTACACTGTTGCAAGTTTCTGTTTTTACTTTTTCCGCTTAAGGGCGGGGAGCTTTCCAACGAAGCCGCGCTCTCGCTCCGTTCCAGATGTAACGGATACTAAATTCGCCAAACCTTAACAGGTTCGCTCATTAAGTACCGACGTCTTCCAAGGGGCTTCTTTTGGAATAGCTCCCCACTCTTAAGCTGCTTTGTTCCTAATAATAACCAAAATAACAATCTTTAGTATGAATTATAGAGTAATTATTATATTTTTTACCTTAATATCTATGAAGCAAACTATTTTAAACCTAAAAATCACATATCTTAATCTATTGCTATTTCTTATTTAAAATATATAATAATAAAAATAATTTCTAAATGTCTAATATTTTAAATATCTAATAAAATTTACGAAAAATTTTTTAAATGATTTGAATGGATTGATAAATATGAATCGTATTGTATATGAAATAAAAAATAATTCACTATATTTTTAATGGAGGAAGTAAATATGAAAGCGCTTCCTATCATAGCTTGCTTTATATTTCTTCTGTTCAGTTTCAGTGGATATGGGTTATATTTTACCAAAACATCTATTATTAGTATAGATATAAATCCATCTATTGAACTAAATATAAACCGATTTGATAGAGTAATTTCAATCAATAGTTATAATGATGATGGGTTTCAATTAATAAATACTATAGATATACAATTTATGAACTATATGAATGCACTAAATGAAATCTTAAATACAGAGAGTATTGCTATGTATTTAAACCAAAACGAAACTTTATCAATTTCTATTATTGGGCGAAATGAACAAGAAAGTAAAAAAATACTTGCGAATATTGAAGCTTGTATTCCAAATCAACAAAATATCTGCTGTTATATGGGTAATTTTGATGATGTTAAAGAAGCACATTCAGTAGGATTATCTTTTGGTAAATATCGTGCATTTTTAGAATTGCAAAAAGTGAATCCAGATATAACAATAGATGATGTAAAAGGACTTACTATGCGGCAAGTAAGAGATTTAATAAACAATTCAAAAAATGCTGAAATCCCACCAACTTCTAACGAAAATATAGAAAATAATGGAAATAAGCATAGACACAGATATAGGCATGGTACAAATGAAAGCTCCAAATAATTTCTTATATTCACTCTTTAGTCTTGTAATATGATAGATTAGTATGACATGAGGCTGTTGCAAAATAAATTTTTTATACTATATATGAATATAAATTTCTATTATATATACAATATTTAGTATTTAATATTCATTTTGCAATAGCCTCCTCATTCATTTTAAATTTTTCTCATACTCCTCATTCAGCCATTTAACGGCTTTTTCTTTTCCGTTTTCATCAAAAGAAAATTTCTGGCTATGTTTCTCTTTTTGTGTCTTTTCAAAATTAAATGGTCCTTCCCACCAAATCGCCTCCAAATAATTTTTTTCTTCTTCTGTTATCTTTCTGATTAAATAACACATTCCTTTTTGACTTCCTGTGAATACTGCTTTTTTATAATAATTAATAGACAACAACATCTCTTTTGTTATCACTTTATATCCACCCCCTGCTGCCTAATAAAATAAATAGGTAATTGCGAAACTTTGAAAGCCATAGAAAAATACTGACCTTTCTGAAAATTCTTTCTACATATCTCCTCACTTCTATTTCATAAGTTATCGTAAACATCTGCTTTTCAAAAAGTAGAATAGCCAACGAACAAGCTCTGGAAAGGAAGTATTCCATAAGAAGCCCCTTGGAAGACGTTGGCACTTAGCAAACAGCCCTAAAAGGGCTGTGCGCTTAGTACCATTACGTCTGGAACGGAGCGAGAGCGCGGCTTCGCCTAAATGCTTCCTTGCCGGAGCGTCCCCCTTTTGACTTTCGCAATTATCTAAATAACGTGAGTTCGGCAAAATAAAAATCCATAAGCATAGTTCTATG
>CAJUHN010000439.1 GCA_910585935.1 uncultured Lachnospiraceae bacterium
CCTGCATTGAGCATAGATGTTCTCTCTTTTCATTTATTTTCATCGGCGTCAACTTCCAATTTGCTGTTCTGTATTTTCCCATTATACCACAATTCCGGGGAGAACGGCAACAAGAAGAAAAACGGAAGGACTGCATGAAAGAAAGACCCTATTCTCCATCCTTAATTGCAAAAACCTTGATGTACTCTGAGATTTCAAGCTGTTTCTCGGCGTCTGCCACCTCCGCGCTCGGTTCTTGCGGAATACCCTTATGATCACCCCGACAAATTGGATTTATCTATCTGCTTTTCTGTTCCTGTAAGCATAAATTACCAACACAAAAACAAAGGAAGTAAGCTGTGCCGCCATAATCCGGACAATCTGCAATTTTTCTGCGCCCGTTGAAGAAACGACATGCAGCATATTGGTGGCAACGGTATTATTGAACAGGTGGTCGCCAAGTCCAACCCACAGGTTTCCTGTCATGCGGGAAAGAAGTCCCCATTTGATCCCCATAATTCCGGCAAGGATAATATAGCCGATACTCATTAAGGCCATTGCCGCAAATGACATTTCACCGTTCACATAGCTTCTGAGCGGCATGACGATGTGCCAAACGCCAAACAAAAATGCGCCAATCAAATTCGCTGTCATAAACGGTTTTGTTGCAGAGAGCGTTTTAATAAACAGCCCGCGGAAAATGCCCTCCTCCATCCATACATTGATGATATTGAATACTACGCATAGCGCAAAGAAAAGAAAGCCTGTATTTTTTACTTGAGAACCGCTTAATGAAAAGCTGCTGATATATAGTTCAAAGTGTGCCGGATTGCCTTGCATGGTTAAAATCGCCAGCTCTACCCCATATGAAACAGCAAAGCAGGCGCTTCCCAATAACAGACCTTTCAGAATACCGCTTACAAAGCCGTTCCTTTGAAATCCAATATCGCTCCATGAAAGGTTGGCCCTTTTCAATGCTAACGCCAATATGATAATTCCAACAGCTTTATGGAGCACATTTTCTCCAATGGCCGTTTGGTCTGTTTTAATCAGAAAATACTCAGCAAACCTTACAAGCAGACAAAATGTGAATACTGCGATGCACAAATGGATTGTATTGCATTTTATAGTTCTTCTCATATAGTTACCCTTTTCAAATGACGTTTGTTGAATCGGAGTTTATAAACTGATTTTGTATATATCCGCTTGTTCACCCTCAAACTCAAAGCTCCGCTCGTATTTTCCGCCATTTCGCATGATGGTTTTAATAGAGGCTTCATTATCACGTTCAACAGACAAATGCAGCTCTTTCATTCCTGCATCCTTCGCAATCGGCAGCAGCAAACGGAGCATTTCTGTTGCATATCCCTTCCTCCGCTCGGAAGGACGAACGCTGTAACCACAATTCCCTAAATTCTTCAAAAAGTCATTCAGTGTATGTCTCAAATCTATAATTCCAATTATCTGGTCTTTTTCATCCACAGCAAAAAAAGTGTCTGTGACCACCCAGTTGGCATTTACCGTTTCAATCCTTGTATTAGCGGCCACAGCCTTCAGCCAATCCTCGTACTGATCTGTCTTATCAAGCAATTCGCTTCCGTTAATTACCATCTCGTGGTTGTCAAAAAATTCTTGCCTGAAATTGATTGCCTGTTCCTTTAATTGTTCCGTAGGTCTTACCAATCTGATTTTCATTTTGCCTCCCCCTTCGATAAAAAGTCAGTTATCAATCACCACTTTCCCATTGCTGTCAAGCAAGGGTGTGATAGACGAACCGCCAACGCCTTCTGTCATAATATAATTAACGCCTGTCGTTGTATCAACGATGATCCGGATGGTTCCGCTTCCGCTGTAGCTTTCTGCTTCTTTTACGCTGAATCTTTTTTCTTTCTTTCCGAACATAATCATTCCTCCGCTTTATATCATCGTCTGCAACACTATGTCCCAGACCTCCACGCATGAGCCTCTTTCAGCAAGCGGTCTATCAGTTCCTGCTTGCCTGTGGTATAGCTCCCTCGATCATCTGCAAATTGCGCCGCCAACTTTTTCTTGTAGGCATCATACTGCATCGCCTTATCAGGATAACGGTTCAAATAATCCCGAAAATTGACATAGTTATTCCATTCGGCTTCATTCCATC
>CAJUHN010000440.1 GCA_910585935.1 uncultured Lachnospiraceae bacterium
GTATTCCAACGAAGCCGCGCTTTCGCTCCGTTCCAGACGTAGTGGTACTAAATTCGCAACTCCTTATGGAGCTGCTCATTAAGTGCCAACGTCTTCCAAGGGGCTTCTTTTGGAATACTTCCTTGCCTCCGCTAGTTCGTTAGCTATTCTACTTTTTGAAAAGCGAATATTACAATAACTAATGAAATCTCAGGGAGAAGATATGCAAAAAGAATTTTCAGAAAGAGTAGTATTTATATAGTTTTTATGGCTTTTACAATTACCTAAAAAAATAATGATTTGAAAGGAAAAAAGAAGATAAATCACTTAATATCAAGAAACTGATGGGAGCAGGAGTAAAAATAGTAAAGAAAAGACTATGACATAAACAACAGTTGATACTATTAAGATAATAATAGCATTAGGAAATGTAGACTGGAAATTAGTAATCAGTGCTTCTAGTTTAGTAGGGGTGTTATCCATTTTAATCTCAATAACAGGGTTTCCAGAAGTACTCCAGAACCTTTCGTTTTATGCTGTTTACAGAATAAAATGAAAGAAAAACGAAACGTCTGAAAGCAGGCGTTTTTTATTTACTCAAAAATAAGCAGGAGTTTTCTATGAGAACAACAGTAAAAAATCTTAAAAATTGCAAGGAAAAAATTGGAGTAACAGAGTATCCATTAAACTCAAACTCACGAAAGGTAATTCGTACAAGATAATTTCAATATGGTTATTTCAGTATTGGCGTACTGAAAAGCTTATTTACATTCCAATATGGTTATATTCAAATCATAATTCCCTGTTCATACATATGAATGGCGATGTCAGTTTACATTCCAATATGGTTATATTCAAATCGTAGGTCGCTCTGATGATCCTACTCGGCATTAACGTTTACATTCCAATATGGTTATATTCAAATTGATTCTTGTTGTAAATCCCCATGCGGTAAAGTAGGTTTACATTCCAATATGGTTATATTCAAATCCTTGTGGGCGGTATTCCCTTTAACTGTAATATAAGTTTACATTCCAATATGGTTATATTCAAATCCCACACTCACCAAATCTTTCCAGTAGTGCGAATACGTTTACATTCCAATATGGTTATATTCAAATCCTATCCTCTTTTTAACCTTAATATTTCAAGTCTTCTATCTACCTTTTTTGTCGATCTCATTTTATCTATTACTATATTACAATATTTTTTATAAAAGTCAAGCTATTTTTTTACTTTTTCCTGTTCTTCTCTGCTTTTGTCGATCCCCCTAGTTTTTTACACTATCAGGGATCGACAGAAATTTATAAGAAGAATATTAATAAAAAGTGCAGGAAAATATTTGATATATAGTACTATATATGATACTGTATATACAGGAGGTGAGAAAATGGCAGGTGTAAAAAATACACAATCAACTAAATGGAATTTAATTAGAGGAGATAGATAAAATTTTAAAAAGTGGTGCTTATCATTTTGTAAGATAGAAAGGTTTACACAAATATTATATAAATGATAACAGAGGTTTAATTATAATAAAAGTAAAAATACCACTTAAAAAAGTATATGTTGTTGATATTCTAAATAGATTGAAGAAGTAATTCTCCAATTTAAAATACACCTGTCAGAGAGAAGATGGAATTGAAAGATTATATGAAATTGCCATATACTCGTATGATTCAAGAAATCAATGAGGAAGACAAACATTATTATTATGGAAAGATATTAGAATTAGATGGATGTCAAAGTACAGGAGAAACAATAGAAGAATTATATGAAAGTTTAAATGAGGCAATGGAAGGATATATTGAAATTAAATTAGAACAAGGATATGATATACCGCTACCAATAAAAGAAAATGATTTTAGTGGGAAATTTGTAATAAGACTTCCGAAATCTTTACATCAACGATTAGCATTAGAAGCTCAAAAAGAAGGTATCTCTTTAAACCAATATGCACTCTATAAATTAGCAAAATAAAATCATTAAAAAAATCTATTATTAGTAGCTTCATTTTTCCATAGATTAGCCAAGGCGATAAACTAGCGGAGGCAAGGAAGTATTCCAAAAGAAGCCCCTTGGAAGACGTCGGCACTTAATGAGCAAACCCGCAAG
>CAJUHN010000441.1 GCA_910585935.1 uncultured Lachnospiraceae bacterium
GAGCGAAAGCGCGGGTTCGCTGGAATAGTTCCTTGGCTTAAGCGAACCTTAGTGAACCCCTTTTTCCCCTAAACCCAAATACAATATTCCTATTAAGTGATGCAAGAATACTCATCACAATTAGATAAAAATTCTAATGCTCGTTTATATTTTTTCACCCTTTTCTCATCTTTTTCTGTCACTTGAGGAAGTCTAGATAAATCACAGTTATGCAAAAGGTCTGCTATTTTCACTTGTCTTGCTAAATGATTTGTCGCTACTTTTTCTATATAGCTTTGATAACTCTCTTGACAATCATGGGTCAGTAATATTAAAGCTTCTAATACACTCTCTGGTATTCCCTGCACACGCAAATCTTCTATCGTTATTTCTGAATCTTCACAAACATCATGCAAAAGTGCTGTACAAGTGCTGTTTTCATCTTTCATATTTTCTGCTACATAAAAGGGATGATAAATATAAGGAAGTCCTGCTTTATCTATTTGACCTTCATGCGCATGATATGCAATTACCATAGCACGCTTTGTTAAATCTGTGTAAATCATATATTCTCCTTTCTTAATTTTATAATCGCTTATCCTCTTCTTCTTACTTTTTTTCAAAATTTTCTATTTTCATTATACTATAAATTCTTTTTAAAATCATAGATAATGTCCAAAAATTTTCTTTCGTTTTTCTTATTAATTTTTTTCACCTCCTAAAAATCGCTCTTATTTATTTGGACATTTCTTTTCTAATATTTCCATCAATGCCGTTCCACTACTTGTATGGCAGCGTACTACCTCCACTTCATTTTTTTCTGCTTGTGATAATGCACATTTCACCATTTTATGTGATACGGTATTAGTAAATAGTACAAATAAATCTGGCACACCAATTTGTTCTCTTAAATTGCTCGTCATTTGTGTAAATACTTTCGCTTTACATTTATAATTTTTACATATTTTTTTATATTGACATATCATTCTATCATGTCCACCTATAATTACAATACTCATTTTATACCTCCATAGTTTATATGTTAGTCAAAGCTAACCTTTTACTTTATTATACTGTCTTCTTATTAAAAAAACAAGTTCTCTAATTGATAATATTTTTCACTAAAATACTTTATTTTATTTATAAAAGAAAAATATACTCCATCGTCAAACAATGGAGTATCAAATTTAAAGTATCAAAACTTATAAATTATTTTTAAATAGTTTATTCTGTCATAAAATCTCTTTTAATTTTAATAAGTCATCTCCCAAATAAAATAGCATTTTTTTAATTTCTTCTGTTGGCTGTACCATATCTGGAATCATAATCGGTTTTATTCCTGCGCGATATGCAGAAGTGATTCCGTGAAAGGAATCTTCTACAGCAACTGTTTTTTCTTTCTCACTTTTTAACTTTTCTACTGCCAATAAATAAATTTCTGGATGAGGTTTACTGTGTTCTACCATATCTCCTGTTACAATCACCTCAAAATAATTTAATATTTTTGCATTTTCTAAATGTCTTCTGACACTTTTTTCTTTTGTTGAAGAAGCGAGTCCTATTTTATAACCCTTTTCTTTTAAATAGTCCAATATTTCATAAACTCCCTTCATCACAGGAACTCCGTTTTTCTCAATCTCGTCGTAAAATAAATCAGAAGTGACTTTTTTAAACTTTTCCACAGGAAAATTTTGTCCATAAATTTCATAAAATATTTTCTTTGTGTCATTTTCATTTAACCCCATACACTGAGATATCGCCTTATCAATCTCTTTTATCCCCCATTCTTTTGCCGTCTTATACCAACAATCTGTTATCAACCTCTCTGTATTAAATAAAACGCCATCCATATCAAAAATAACTGTATTCATTCCTCTCTTAATCCTCTCTTTCATTTTCACAACATTTTATAATTGCTTCACAATTACCTATATCCCCTCTATAGATAATTGCAAAACTTTAAACTTCATATAATATAAATACTGACCTTTTTAAAAATTATTTCTCCATATCTCCTCACAAAGATTTCATAATTTATCGTAACATTCACTTTTTAAAAAGTAGAACAACCAACAAACTAGCGGAGGCAAGGACGTATTCCATAAGAAGCCC
>CAJUHN010000442.1 GCA_910585935.1 uncultured Lachnospiraceae bacterium
GTGCATCGCTGATAAAAATAATCGCTTTCTCTTTCCCTGCTCTTAACGCTGTGTTTGACATTTTTCTGTTCCTCCTTTTAAAATTGAATTGAAAAGAGCATCCCTCTATGGAATGCCCTATATAAAAAATAGGGATACTCTCATTCAAGTATCCCTATTGTCTATCACTGTATCTGAAAGTCCTCTATTCACTTTCATTGTCAGGATTTTTTGTGTTCCCCGTACCGAGGTCTAACGCCACAACTACGGTTACTTTCTTCACAAGTATCTTTTCCTTATGATTTTCACCGATTTTGTTGAAACTGAAAAATGTCACAAAGTGCGTAAATTCAAGGATTTCTAGGTATCTTTCCTTTGTATCAACACCACAGTCTCCACATGTGGTGTATAAGGAAACATATCCACACAGCAACCTCTTTCTACCGTATATCCATACTCTTGTAACTTCTCCAAATCTCTCACTAGGCTAGTAGGCTTACAGCTTATATAAATCATTTTGGGCACTTTAAATTGTGCAGCTATCTTCTCTAATGCTTTTGGATGTATTCCTTCTCTAGGCGGATCTAATATAATAAAGTCAGGTTTCTCTTCTATTTCTCCTATCACCTTTAACACATCTCCTGCAATAAACACACAATTTTTCAACCCATTCTTTTCTGCGTTTACTTTAGCTGCTTCTACAGCTTCTTCTACAATTTCCACTCCCACCACTTTCTTTGCCACTGGCGCGAGAATCTGCGCAATCGTCCCTGTGCCGCTATATAAATCAAAGATAACTTTTTCCTTAGTTTCTCCTACATAATCTCTGACTATTTCATATAAGACTTCTGCTCCTAATGAATTTGTCTGAAAAAAAGAAAAAGGGGTGATTTTAAATTGTAATCCCAGAATTTCTTCAAAGAAAAAATCTTGTCCATATAAAATTTCTGTCCCTTCATTTTTTACTGCGTCAGATAGGCTGTCATTTTGTGTGTGTAAAATTCCTACCACCTTTCCATTCAAGGAAAGATCACATAATTTCTTCACTAATCCCTTTATTTCTATCTTTTCCTGAATACCTTTTAAATCCTTCTCATCCCTTTCCTCTTCTCTGCTTGTAGTCACAAGGTCAATTAAAATCTCCTGTGTTTTCGCTGCCTTCCTGACTAATAAATGCCTTAAAATCCCTCTATGCTGCATCTTATGATAATACGAAATCTCTCTTTCTTTCATATGTTCTAATACTGTCTTTAAAATCAGGTTAAAATCTCCATCTACAATATGACATTCCTTCACTGTTACAATGTCATAAAAGCTCCCCTTCTTATGTAATCCTAATGCTAATGGTCCATCTTTATATTCATCTCCAAAAGAAAATTCCATTTTATTTCTATAAGAATAAGGATTCGGACTCCTTTTTATTTCTGAAAACTGATAATCTTCACACACCTCATCTAATAATTCCTTAACCTGTTTTTCCTTCCTTTTTACCTGTTCTTCATAAGAAATAGTTTGAAATGCACATCCTCCACATACCCCAAAATGGCTGCAAAATGGTTTCTGTGTTTCTACTTCTGCCATTTCTAAAATCTCTAACAATCTCCCTTCACACTTATCTTTCCTACATTTACTTATAGAAAATCGGATTTTTTGTCCTTCTAAAACATCTTTCACCACTACTTTTCTATCTTCTATCCATACAATTCCTTTATTCGGAAACCCTACCTTTTCTACTACACCTTCATATATCTGTCCTTTTTTCATTTTTTCCTCCATCTCAAGCATTTTATCTAAAAAACCCAAAACAAATCTCCTATTTCAGATTGCCTGTCCCCATTATACTGACTATCCAAGTCAGCGTCAAGCTTTAAACCAACTCCCTCTATTCCATAAAATCTAGATAATTGCAAAACTCTAAATCTCATAGAAATACTAATACTAACCTTTCTGAAACTTCTTTCTTCATATCTCCTCCCTTAGATTTCATAAGTTATTATAACATTCACTTTTCAAACCGTAACATTTGCTTTCCCCAAAGTAGAACAGTCAACCAACAGCGAAGGCAAGGAAGTATTCCATAAGAAGCCCCTTGGAAGACGTTGGTACTTA
>CAJUHN010000443.1 GCA_910585935.1 uncultured Lachnospiraceae bacterium
TTTTAGGGCAAAGATACTAATTGTTGAGAAGCCCACATGATTTTATCGGTGAGCCAATATTATACAATAAAGAAGCGTGGGAACTATTGAATATTACTAAGTTGAGGCTCTGGACTGCCCAAGAATGAGTAATAAACAATAACCCACGCCAAACGATATATAGACTATCCATATAAGATAGGTATATAACATTGACGTGAGCGTTCTTGCTTATCATCCTCATTCTTTGAAATTGTCCAGATTTCAACTTAGGATAATATATCAAACGCTCTTCGTTAACTATGTCCTTTCAGAACTATCTCCATAGAAGTCTGAAATTGCTACAAAGTTACTAAAAGCTGTTTAATTTGCAAGAACTATTGTTTATTAAATGTTGAGAGCTGTCTCTACTCAATAATTCAAGGTTGGTATGAAACTTGCCAAATCCCCATATAAGTAGAAATTCTGAACTTCCATACCAACCCAATTATCAGAAGCTAAGACAATCATAGGTATTTAATAATTCTTCCTGTCTTAATCCCAAGTATCTTTTAGTAATTGATACACTGGAATGATTGAATAGCTCCATTAGCTTAACAAGTGCAAGCTCTGAATTATCGTTATTCATGTTGTAGACCTGTCTGCCAAAGGTCTTTCTAAGAGAATGACACGAAAAATTGCCTATTTGTAGCCTGTATTTTTTCTTAATCTCCTTCAACATGACATTAATTCTCTGAACTGTGAAGATAGTGCCTTTCTGACTTATCAATACAGGCGCATTTATGCCAACTGGATTTATATGCTCATAACAATCTCTGATATGTTGCTGTAGCTGCATGTTAATCCTAATTGTCCTTTGCTTCCCTGTCTTAATCTCTGTAATGGTAAATTCTTCTGCATCTAATATCTGATTCCACCTTAAAGCAAGAATATCAGAAATTCTTAAACCTGTGAAGCAACCCAAAGCGATAAGAAGTGACATCTTATAATTACTATCCCTTGCCAATTTTCTTATTAAGTTCATGGCTTCGCTCCATTGCAGATAATCTGCTGTTGTACTTGAATATTTAAGTGACATAATGTTCTGTTTTATAGTGAAACTAATATAAGTGAATATTAATTTTAAACTGGAACATCTAACTTGCTGATTATTAGCTAAACATTCACTAATTATCAAAGTGAACATTTTTATAAAGCAAGGACACTAAGTAAATAATGTCCTTACTTCATTCAACCTATATAAAAGGTAGGTGAGCTTCATCCAACACGCCACTGTCAACTATCCGTTTACAAAGTTCGTGTGATGTCTGATTTCTAAGGTCTGTGCCATAGTCCTTACTACCAACCATGCGAATAATCTCCACAATGGTTTTCATTAATTCCTGCTGTAGTGTACGGTGATAATACCTTGTACTCTCTGCAAACCTTTTTGGATTCCAACCATAATCGTTCAAGGCTCTTTCAAGTTCTTGCGCTGCCTTGTATTCGCGACTGCCTTCTATTACCATATTTATAATATTTAAGAGGTTTATAAATAAAAAGAGCACCTGTATAGATGCCCTTTGTTTCTCTGCATTTTTATGTACTACTTCATTGTAATAATCTTGTATACAGTCCAAATAATCATCAAGAAGAATACAACAGGTGAAATTGCACACGCAATAAAGAAAACTATAATCCAGAATGTAACGACTACTAACGTTTGTAACATAAATCTTTGATTATTAATAAGTGACAGAATAAAGAAAGGACACCTATACTTCATTATATAGATGCCCTTTTTCTGTATTTGACAATCCTGTATATTCTCAAATACCACTAACTAAGAAACCACTGATAATTATCATCACCATGTAAAGCGGAACAAATACCCGTTGCAAGTTCTGTAGCATTATAGGCTCTATCCAAAAATGAATCTATATAGCTACTCTTATTTGCACCTGTGAGCAAATTGTAAAGTTTCCACATAGACAAGTCATTTCCCAAGCTGCCAAAGTTCTCGTCATTGATATAAGCCCTAGCCACATTGTTAACCTGTGTATCAGTAAATAATAATAGTCCGTTAAAAATTCAACATATTGGCTAAGCGGCTTCTGTCACTATG
>CAJUHN010000444.1 GCA_910585935.1 uncultured Lachnospiraceae bacterium
GCTCATTAAGTGCCGACGTCTTCCAAGGGGCTTCTTATGGAATACTTCCTTGCCTACGCTAGTTGGTTGACTATTCTAGAAAAATCAAAGAGAGAAATGATACTGTAAAGAGAAAATTTAATTTTTGTAGAGTGTTAAGAAACAAGTATTATTTATAGTCATTGTAATAATAATAATTTCTATGTTGCTTTGCAAAGTTGTCTATGTGACAAACTAGCGGAAGAAAGACACTGTTCCAAAAGAAGCCCCTTGGAAGACGTCGGCACTTAATGAGCGGTGCGGTGACGCGCCGAGAATTTAGTGTCCGTTACGTCTGGAACGGAGCGAAAGCGCGGCTTTGTTGGAACAGTGTCTTTCTGGAGCGACCCTTTGATTAAAATGTAATAGTGTTTCTTTTAAACTTTATACAATTAATGACTTATGTCATAGTTGAAACGACGGTTTGAAACAAGATCAAGCCGCCGTTTTCCTTTTTCATCAGAAATAAAAAATGAGAATATAAAAGTTAAAATATGGTGAAAATGATAGAAGAATAAAAAAGTAAAAATTTAATAAGCTGATTTGTAATCAAATAATATTATAATAAGCTAATTCTCAATATGTGATAGTGCTTATTTATATATAATAGAGAAATATATAAAATTAATACTTTAGGAGGAAAAAGATGCAAGGCAAAAAGAAAAATGTGATAGTAGGACAATCTGGAGGGCCAACAGCGGCGATAAACTCTAGTTTAGTGGGAGTCTATAAGACAGCTATAGACAGAGGTGCAGATCGTGTTTATGGAATGTTATTTGGAATACAGGGATTATTAGAAGGAAAATATGTAGATTTATCAGAACATATTAAAAATGATTTGGATATCGAAATTCTCAAAAGAACGCCGTCATCTTTTTTGGGTTCATGCCGCTATAAGCTGCCAGAGATAGAAGAAAATAGAGAAGTTTATAAAAAAATTTTCCGTATTTTAGAAGAATTAGAAATTGATAGTTTCTTTTATATTGGTGGTAATGATTCTATGGATACCATTAAAAAGCTTTCTGATTATGGAACAGAAGTTCATAGTCCTATTCGATTTATGGGAGTTCCAAAGACAATAGATAATGACTTAGATGTGACAGATCATACGCCAGGTTATGGAAGTGCTGCAAAATATATCGCGTCCATTACAAAAGAAATTATTCGAGATGGTTTGGTTTATGATTTGGAAAGTATTACAATTATTGAAATCATGGGAAGAAATGCAGGATGGCTTGCTGGTGCAGCAGCTCTTTCTAATTGCGAAGATTGTGAAGGACCAGACATGATTTTTCTTCCTGAAATGGATTTTGATATTGAAAAATTTATAGAAAAAGTAAGAAATTTACAAAAAATAAAAAAGTCAATCGTAATCGCAGTATCAGAAGGGATTCATCTGGCAGACGGAAGATATATTTGTGAATTGACAGAAACAATAGATCAGACAGATTCCTTTGGACACAAAATTTTAACAGGAGCAGCTAGATATTTGGCAGCTAAAGTCATAAAAGAAGTAGGCTGTAAAACAAGAGCGATTGAATTTAATACATTACAGCGATGTGCTTCCCATATCGTGTCCAGAGTAGATATTACAGAGGCGTTTCAGGTAGGCGGAGCAGCAGTAAAAGCTGCTTTTGAAGGGGAAACTGGAAAGATGATAATATTAAAAAGAATATCAGATGACCCTTATATTTGTGTGACTGATATTTTTGATATAAATAAGATTGCAAATGTAGAAAAAAAAGTTCCAAGAGAATGGATAAATGAAAGCGGAGATTATGTAACACAACAATTTATAAATTATGTAAAACCACTAATACAATCAGAATTAACTCCTATTATGACAAATGGACTGCCAAGGCATTTAACGCTAAAAGATGAATAAAAAAATAAATATTATTTTAATGTGCAAAAATATATATTACCCCATTTTGTAAATCAGTTTACGATAAAACAAACGAAAGCTTTATTTATAAGATAGGCTATACTATAAACTAGCATAGGAACGATATGCTTCCAAAAGAAGCCCCTTGGAAGACGTCGGCACTTAATGAGCGAACCT
>CAJUHN010000445.1 GCA_910585935.1 uncultured Lachnospiraceae bacterium
CAGAAATCCTTGTTTAATATCCTGTGGAAGGGGCTGTCGGGAAATAGCGATTTTTCCCCTTTTTAGAACAAAAAAGAAGAATCCCTCGGGAATCCAGTGATTTATCACATCTATTTCCTCGAAGGATTCTTCTTATCCTCTTTATTTTAGCTCTTCATTATTATTTTTGTGCACACAAAAAAAACATCCGTTTCCTTTTTTACGAACTCTTTTTTATGCTGTTTTCTCATCTATTTTTCCTTCGAATTTTTTCAACTTTCCATGAAGGAATCGATGATATTTGTTTATATTTCGGCCAATTGCATACAGCATGAATTCTTTATACACTTTTTCTTCCTTGCGGTAGTTGAACTTTCGGAACTTTTCGTTTTCTTTTATATCCCCAAAATGTCCTTCTGTTTGGATCGACCGGGTCTGACGGTTGATGACCCCTTTTCTGCTCTGGATATTTACATGCGATTCTGCCTGCAGTTCCTCCCATCGTTCATTGATCTTCATTACTTTGTTTTTGTCCTGGTCCTTATCCGCATTGTATTTATAAAGACATTTTTCTTTGTGTTTACATCCTCCGCAGTCTGCACATCCGTATACCTCAAATGTCTGGCTGTATCCCTCCTGCTGTCTCTTTTCTGTCCGGATATGATGAAGCTTTCGTCCGTCGTGGCAGATATAATACTTCTCTCCCTCGGACTCTTCACTGACCATGTTGTAATGCTTACTGATATCTTCACGGTATGCTTTTGTCTTCCTTTTTTCGTGATCCTGCAGTTTGATATAGCTGGCGATTCCTTTCTCTTTCAAATATAGCAGATTTTTCTCACTGCAGTACCCGCTGTCGGCCGTTACTTCCTTAAGGACATCGCCGAACGCTTTTCTATGTTTTTCCAAAACTGGTATCAATGTATTGTAATCGGTCCTGTCATTGCTGACATATCCGTGGACGATAAAATAATTCTCTATAGCCACCTGTACATTATAGGCTGGTTTTAACTGGCCATTCTTCATATGGTCCTCTTTCATCCTCATAAATGTGGCTTCCACATCCGTTTTTGAATAACTGTTCCGGTCTTTCCCCATGATCTCAAAGCATTGCTTATATCCCATCAGACGCTCGCCGCAAACCTCTATCTCTTCATAAAGCTGCTGGAGCTCAGGTTTCCTTTTTCCCTTACCGTTTACAAAAGAGATCCCTTCCCCTTCTGCAATCTTCAACAGGCCGGTCTGGAGCTGTAACAGCTCCAGCGGCGAACAGTTATCAATCTCTATGATGGTATTGTTTGGAAGTTTTTTGTGCTTGGTCAGTTTGTATTCCCGGTTCTTTTTGATCACTTCCCGGACTTTATCCATCCCTTCGATAATAAACATCTGGACGTTTCCAAGTTCATATTTTTCTCCATATCCATATTCATTCAACAGGGTATTGTATCGTGCATAAAGGGCATCTATCGTATCCAAAAGTCTGGCAAGGTGATAATTGATGCTTCCCCGCCATACAAACGTATACCGGTTCGCATTTGCTTCTATTTTTGTCCCATCTATGTAGAGTTCTTTTAGTGTAACAAGGCCTTCTTTTTCTAAACAGCGCATAAATTGATAATTCAGGTCGTCTAATACTTCACCTGTAAGTTTTTCGCCTTTAAAATCATAAAATGCATCCCGTTTTGGTTTCTCGCCTTTGGCAAGCCAGATAAAAGCAAGATCCCTTTCGCATAATTCAACAATGCGGTCAACAGCCCGGACACCACGCATGTTTGCGTAGGTAACTAAAGAATACATCATAATTGGGTTGTACCCGCTTCTTCCCTTAGATGAATAACAAGCTAACAAACTTGAAAAATTTAAATCCTCCAAAACTTTTTTAAGGGTATAGACTGGATCGTCATCGGGTAAACTCAATTCGAAGAAATTAAAGTTAATTTTCTGTTGCCCTAACTCAAAAAATTCATTATAATAATTATGGTTTTTCATAGTTACATTATAACATGTAACGGAGAAAAGATGGTTGTCGTTAGCCATCTTTTTTCTTTTTTTCATTAATTTTTAATGGAGGCGACGATACATATGCA
>CAJUHN010000446.1 GCA_910585935.1 uncultured Lachnospiraceae bacterium
GCGAACCCTTATGGGTTTGCTCATTAAGTGCCGACGTCTTCCAAGGGGCTTCTTTCGGAATAGTGCCTTGCCAGAGCTGCTTTTTTGGCTGTTTTACGGGAGGATGGCTTTTTACATTTGTATAGGTGTTTGGGAGTTTTGGATAGGATAAGGATTTAGGGTGATGATATTAAAAATAGAGTAACTTTACTTTATTTGTTATTGTGAAATTCGCTTTTCACAGAGTAGAACTATCAACAGGCTAGCGGAGGCGAGGAAGTATTCCAAAAGAAACCCCTTGGAAGACGTTGGTACTTAATAAGCAAACCCGCAAGAAGCGGGATTTGCGAATTTAGTACCATTACGTCTGGAACGGAGCGAAAGCGCGGTTTCGCTGGAATACTTCCTTGCCGTAGCGAACCTCTGACGATCAAATAAACTGAACTGTAACATGAAAAGTGTTTGTATTATATGTGATGACTTCAGAACTATGATTTTTTATGATAAGTTGGTCTGTGAAATATAGTAATGTTTGCTAGATATCGATTTGTGTCTTCTATTACATAATGAGAAAGAAATGCAAGTGCGATTAAGTTTGGTACTGCCATGAGGGCATTAAAGGTGTCTGAGATTTCCCATACAACTTCCACTCGAATAAGACAGCCTATTATAATAAAGCACAGAAAGAGTAATTTATACCAAAAAATAGATTTTTCTCCGAATAGATAACGAGAACATTGTTGTCCATAGTGTGCCCAAGCGATTAGAGTGGCAAAGGCGAAGATTACGGTAGAAAATGCGACAAAACTTTCTCCAAAATTGCCTAATACAGAAGAAAAGGCTTGGCTGGCGAGTACGACACCGTTTGGAAGGGAGGTTTTTGTCAGTAGAGCCGTTTCATAGAGGGAAACATTATATACACCAGAGGTTAAAAGAACAAGAGCAGTGATGGTGCAGACTACAATAGTATCCACAAATACTTCAAAAATTCCCCACATTCCTTGTATTGCTGGTTCAGAAACAGAAGAAGAGGCGTGTGCCATGACAGAACTGCCAAGTCCTGCTTCATTAGAAAAAACTCCGCGCGATACTCCCAACCGAAGCGCTCGCATCATACAATATCCAGCAGCTCCACCAGTGATGGAACTAGGGCGAAAGGCATATTGAAAGATAGAAAATAATGCAAAAGGGAGAGAGGTAATATTCGCACATATGACAATAAAAGAGAAAAATAAATATAAAATGGACATAAAGGGAATCAGAATACTGGAAATTGTAGCGATTCTGTTCATGCCTCCTAAAATGACAATAGCAGTGATAACAGCCGTTAAAATGCCAGTATAAAGAGGCGGAATATGTAATGTGTGGGATAAAACATCTGCCATAGAATTGCTCTGAGTCATATTTCCCATACCAAAAGAAGCGAGAAGACAGCAAATGGAAAAGAAGGCAGAAAAGAAAGGCGAATGTAATCCCTCTTTTAAGTATACCATAGGTCCACCGAACCATTGTTGATTCTTATCTTTAAAGCGGAACTTTAAACCTAGTAAAATCTCTGCATATTTTGTCATCATTCCGAGTAGAGCAGAAATCCACATCCAAAAGATAGCTCCCGGTCCTCCAGCAACGAGTGCAGTTGCTACCCCTGCGATATTTCCGATCCCCATACTTCCAGCCAGTGCTGCTGACATCGCAGCAAAAGGGGAAACAGAGCCAGCACTTTTTTTATGATGAGAGGAGGAAAAAAGAGAACCCATCGTATTTTTCCACCAAAGAGAAAAAAAACGGAATTGAAAAAAATGTGTCTGTATGGTATAAGAACATCCAATCGCGAAAAAAGTGGCTAACATAACAGGACTCCAAAGAAAATGGTGTAAATGGTCAAAAAAAGACAGAATAGGAGTAAAGATATTCATAAGGACGAAACTCCTTATCTTAGTGTTATTATAGGATATGCCCTTAGAAAAGAAATTATCCAATAAGAAAGATTTTTATTCTTCTTTTCAGAATGGATTCGTGAGTTTCCGCACAGGAAGGGTACTCTTCCAACGAAGCCGCGCTTTCGCTCCGTTCCAGACG
>CAJUHN010000447.1 GCA_910585935.1 uncultured Lachnospiraceae bacterium
TTGCGGGTTTGCTCATTAAGTGCCGACGTCTTCCAAGGGGCTTCTTATGGAATACGTCCTTGCCTCCGCTGGTTGTAGGCTGTTCTGCTTTTTGAAAAAAGAGTTTTTCTACTATAGCCATAAATAAAATAGAAAGGTTGAATTGTAATATGAAGCTTATTTAGGATATATAGACGGGAAATTTCTTTATTTTGTATATTTTTGCGTACATTGCTTTTATTTTTTTGTTATTTATGTTATGATTAATTTGTTTCTATCTTTTTTATTTTTTAAATCGACATTATTTTATCATATATATTAAAAAATCAGGAGGTTTTTATGAGAGGAATTTATACATCTATCACAGACCTCCGCCGGAGGGTTTTTACAGAAGTGGCTCGTTTAGCATACGAAGGCGGAGATTATTCTAGAATTGAAGAGTTACCATTTAAAATTATTCCCGGAGAAAAGGCATCTTATCGCAATAGTATTTTCTTGGAACGTGCGATTATCGGTGAACGTCTTCGATTGGCAATCGGTCTTCCTGTCCGCAGTATCACAGAACATGCTCCTGTTTCTGATGGCATTGAAGAAAGTGCAATCGCAGAGAAATACTACGATCCGCCGTTGATTAATATTATTAAATTTGCATGTAATGCCTGTCCTGAAAAGACAATCCGTGTTACAGATGCATGTCAAGGATGCTTAGCTCACCCTTGTAAAGAAGTATGTCCAAAAGGGGCAATTTCTTTGGAAAATGGTCGTTCTGTTATCGATCAGGAGAAGTGTATTAAATGTGGCAAATGTCAAACAGTTTGTCCTTATAATGCTATCATAAAACAAGACCGCCCTTGCGCTGCTGCTTGCGGAATGAATGCGATTTCCTCAGATGAGTTGGGACGTGCACAGATCGATTATGATAAATGTGTTTCTTGTGGTATGTGTCTTGTAAACTGTCCATTTGGAGCGATTGTTGACAAAGGACAGATATTCCAGACGATTCATTCTATTAAATCTGGTGATAGGGTTTATGCTGCTGTTGCGCCTGCTTTTATAGGGCAATTTGGTCCTAAAGTGACACCTGAAAAATTAAAAGGGGCTATGAAACAATTAGGTTTTACAGGTATAGTCCCTGTATCTATTGGTGCAGACTTATGTACGATTGAAGAAGCAAAGGATTATATGCAAAAAGTTCCTAATGAACAGCCTTTCATGGCTACTTCTTGTTGTCCAGCATGGTCTGTGATGGCAAAGAAACTTTTCCCCGAATTCGCTCCTTATATTTCCATGGCATTGACTCCTATGGTATTAACAGGTCGTTTGATAAAGAAACAGCATCCCGGATGTAAAGTAGTCTTTATTGGACCTTGTGCTGCTAAGAAACTAGAAGCGAGCAGACGTACTATTAGAAGTGATGTTGACTTCGTATTGACCTTTGAGGAATTGATGGGTATGTTTGAAGCAAAGGGTATTGATCTAGAAAAAGCAGAACCTGATAAAGCTTTTGGCGGAGATAGTGCAGATGGCAGAGGTTTTGCTGTCAGCGGAGGCGTTGCAGAGGCTGTTGTAAATAATATTAAAAAGATAGATCCAGATCGTGAAGTAAAGGTAGCATCTGCACAGGGATTACAAGATTGCTATCAGATGTTAAAACTAGCTCAGACAGGAAAATATGATGGATATCTGTTAGAAGGAATGGGCTGTCCGGGCGGATGTGTCGCTGGAGCTGGTACATTACAATCTGTAAATAAATCAACTGCTATGGTTGGAATCTATAAGAAAAACGCTCCGATTAAAAATTCTTTAGATACAGAATATAAGGATTATTTAGAGAAATTAGATTAGAGAGGGTATAGGGGATTTATAATAAGGGGAATGTGAGTACATAGAGTTGTGAGAAATGTTAAAGGTAAAATAGGGTTTCCGCTTAGGGCAGGGAACATTCCAACGAAACCGCGCTTTCGCTCCGTTCCAGACGTAGCGGTACTAAATTCGCCGAACCTGTAGGTTCGCTCATTAAGTGCCGACGTCTTCCAAGGGGTTTCTTTTGGA
>CAJUHN010000448.1 GCA_910585935.1 uncultured Lachnospiraceae bacterium
ATATGCTGCTTATTATTATGCTTTTCTTCTTCATAAATGATCTCCATGCTATTTCTGTGTAAGCCTTTCTAATATGTCAGCTTTTAAACTACCGGCTTCGTAACGTTCATACAATATATTTTACAAGTCAACCTATATGTTCAATTATATAGCTTCTCTGTAATATTACAATGCATATTCATGGGTAAAAATAATAAAGGAATTATTTTTATTAAAAAAATGAAAGATAATCTATTGTTATCTATTAGATATAATGGCAAGGAATTACTGGAGGAATTATTATGTTTCATGGGGAAAAAATTTTTTGGATTGGCATTCGTGAATCTGAAATTGCTGCCACCGGACAATTATTTGATGGTTCTATTACCGTCTTTGGCAGTAATAAAAGAAATAATTATAGTTTTGAAAAAGAAAAAAATATAAGAATTGATTATAATAAGGATAATGATAAATTAAGTTCTTTTATAAGTAAAACAGCATCAAAAATTTTGCAAAAAAATCCTCAATGTAAATTCTTGCTATATTATCCTATGGAAGTGGATGAATATGATCCTATTATTTCAGAACATGCTATATGCATGAATTCTTCAACAATTACGGATCTGCTTGAGAATAAAATATATACAAAATTATGGTTATCAAAAATCATTCCTGTAATTCCATTTACAACTATGTTGGGAACAGAGTTAAGTTATGACTATATGTGTGATGCTTTTCCGGACGAAAACAGTTTTGTAATACAAGGGACCTTTTCTTGTGGTGGATCAGGAACATGGCTGATTTCAAATGATGATGATATGAAAACCGTTTTATCAGATATAAATGCTCAATCCATTTACACTGTAACGCCTTTTCAGGAAAAAAATATTTCTGTAAATCTCCATTTGATTATATATGAGCAAGAAATACTTTTATTTCCTGCATCGGTACAAATTATTTACGAAAATCAGAGACATCTGTGTTATGGCGGTGCAGATTTCTTCATGTTAAATCAACTGCCATCAAATATTATTTCCAAAGTTCAACAATATGGAGAATTGATTGGTAAGCATTTGCAAGCCGGAGGGTATAGGGGCGTTTGTGGGATTGATTTTTTAACGACTCCTGATGAAGTTTTTTTTATGGAAGTTAATGCCAGATTTCAATCATCATCTTTTTTAATTAATGACACATTAAATAAATGTTCATTACCCTCTTTACAGGAATTACATATGGATTCATTTTACCAGAAAAATTCATCTTTCACTATTCCGGATTTGGTTATTGAAAAGAGTTTTTATAATTATTCTTTTCATTTAGATATGAAAAACCAGATGAAGTATATATGGGAAAAAAGCAAAGAATGCCCCGAAGTATACCAACGTATTGATGATGATTTGGACTGGAATATTCCGATGGAAAACAATACATATCTTTTTAAATTAGTTTTTAACACAAATATTGCATGTATTTCACCTGAATATACTTGCAGATTATATAATGGTTTTCATTATGACTTTAATTTGTTAGATGGCATACCCTGGACAAAACAGATAAAGCGCTTTAAAGTATTATTGTTAAATTTAGGTATACGAATCAATAAGCAGGCACAAGAACAGCTTGTTCAAAACGGTGGTGTTAATTATAAAATTTTCTATGCAATTGATCTTTCAGTTGATGGAAAGTTATTTCTTAATGTACCTTATAAAGTAGATTTTTCCGAGTTGAGTCCATTTGAAGTAGTTTATCAAAATAATGAATATTGGCTAAACTATTACGAACACCCTATTGCCAAAGTTTCCGTTAGAACTAATGACTTGTTAGCACAGAAGTTTACAAAGAACCATATATGTTATAATGAAATAGCTTATTTAGGTGTAGACCGTCTTAGAATACACCAACGTAATGGCTGCTTTTTTGTAAGCGCCTAATTTCGGGGTAGATTTCATCTACCCACCATATTCTTTATAATG
>CAJUHN010000449.1 GCA_910585935.1 uncultured Lachnospiraceae bacterium
ATCATGTGGTGTGTCTGTATTGTATGAAGATTACTTTAAAGACTCGATAGAAAGTGCATTTCTCTATGATTTATCCTGTCAGATAGATAAAAATCCTGATATCATCAAGGAAAAAGAATTTCAGGAAATAATCCAAAATTTTTATACGCCATTATATCAAGCAGCTTTAGAACAGAAAAAGCAAGTAGAAACCTGTAGTTTAAAAGATTTATATGAATAATATTAAAAGTGATAGGTTTAAGAGTTAGAATAAAAAATGTTGAAAAATTACAATGTCATTGATTTCAGAAAATCATTTTATATATGGATTAGTTTGTTTGAAGTATCAAATATTTATAGAAAAATTTAATATTATTAATCGAAGTATGGAAACATTTTGGGAAATATTTGAAAACTATAAGACAGATTCAGAATATACAGAAGAATTTCAGGAATATTTTGGAGAATTTGATGAAAAAAGCTTTACGGTATCCATAAAAGAGATAAGTTATAATTTAGAGTCTATTGCTAAGGATAGTTATGAATATATCAACCTTTATATAGAAATGGTGTATAAGGGAAAGAAAATAGGACGATATAAACCCGTTTTTAACATGAAAGGTAAGTGGATAGATGACTATTTTGGGATGTATACTGTTCATACTGGAAGAGTATGGAAACTAACAAATCCGTCTTGAAACAAGAAAACTCTTAAAAACTTCTTCCTGTTTAAAAGAACAAGAATATGGAAGATTTCTAAAAGAAGATGTGTATGAGGGAGATGGATGAAACCTCTATGCATATTGCCGAAATAATCGGATTGTATATTATGACTCGATAGGTTATACAGCAAATGAGAATGGGAAATATAGTGAAGGAGAAAAAGAAAAAAAGGGAGGAAGGATAAGGAAGAAGGTTTTAAATTACCTGTATTGTAAAATCAGGAAAAGGGGTAGAGGGTGATTTTTCAGTGTCAGAATTTCATTATAGAATTGATACAAATAAAGTTGCTCCTAGAGAAGGTAGTTTTCATATACATATTTATAGAGGAAAAAAAGAAATTGCTAAAGTAAGTGGAAGAGGTGCTTATACCGAAGCTTATAAAGGTAAAACATTGCTGAAACCATCACAAATGAATAAAACAGTAAGAAAAAAAATTAATAAGTTAGTTAAATATGTACAAAAAAATTTAGAATAGATGGAGAATGGTATAGTGGAAAAGGATAGTTATTACTATTATCAACTAGGATTAGAATGTCTAGATAAAAAAGAAATAGAAAATGCTATAAAATATTTTTTAGTGTCTTTAAAAATAGGTAAGCATTATAAAACATATGAGCGATTGTATGAGTGTTGTAAGAGTATAAACCAGAATGACATAGCCAATTACTTTCTTAGATTAGCATATGAGGAAAATAGTAAGAGTGATAAGGTTTCATTTTTATATGCTAAGTATTTAATTGAGGAAAATGAATTAGAGGAAGCAAGAAAAATATTATTAGACATTTTAAAAAGAAATCCCAGTTATAAAAAAGCAAAGATTGAATATGAGAAATATAATATGGAATTATGATTAATAAAATGATTTGTATATTATATATATGTAATATTAAATAAAGAAAATTTGCGTGTTTAAGACACTCTAACTAGGAATAAACAAAATTTATTTTAAAGAAATCCTCATTTTTTAGACAAAAAAAGAACAAGGAGGATTTTTTTATAAATTCTAAAAAGTTATAATCAGATACAAATTTATTCTCTAGAAAGGGGAATCGAGCGGAGATTTTATGATGAAGAAGGAAATCTCGTTGCAGAGCGTTATGAAACAAAAGAAATTCTGGAGGAAGAGCCGAACACAGAGTAATTCGTAGTGAAATGGAGGTTAAAATGTATATTAAGGAATTATTAGAACAATATGAGTTTCATGATAGTTTTATTGAAGATGTGATTTTTG
>CAJUHN010000450.1 GCA_910585935.1 uncultured Lachnospiraceae bacterium
GTTTTAAAAATATGAGTATAATCAGAAACAGTTGTAATTTTATTGGCACATATATAAACAATCAAAAAAGAAACTTGAAGAGCTAGCATGAAATATGCCAAAGGGGATGTATAAATTAATTTGAGCTTATATTTTATAAAACCTGAACGCTTCATGATCTAATTGCCTCTTTTTTGATAGGATGATTCTGATAATGTCAATAAGATAAGACCCGCAATAACATACATGCTGATCAATATACCATACCCGCCAAGGCTAAATGTTTGAGAATATGGCTGCATCACCACATTTGGCTGCAATGTTATCGGCAATGCCATATCCAACACTCCTACTACGACAAAAGGAGCCGCGATGACAGCTATTCTGTTTTTCAAAAATGAGGTTATTCCCACAGCAAAAATCGTAAAGCAAAAATAGTATATAATATGTGAGATATATATTAAGGCAAAATATGACATGGGATTACTCATAAAATAACTCTCTTGAAAAGATACTATTTGCTGCATGAATTCTGCAGCCGTATCCTTTTGTGTCAATAATCCGGAGAAAAACGCAAAAAGCCCCTCGGCAGATGCTAAAACAATGGTGCCTGATAGTGCAATGGCAAGTGTTTTTTGCATAACATACTTAAAATTTCCTTTTCGGCTAACGCAAAAAAATCTGAAACGATTTGCCTTCTCTGATAAAAAGGTATTCAAATACGGGGCGACAAGTATCAAGGGCGCTAATGCCTGAACCATGTAATATGAACTTTTCCATACCCTGTAAATATTGCCGAAATATTTTTTATAATAGATAGCGTCCTCAGCATTCAAAATGTCCTGAGCAGATTCCGCTGTCAGAGCAGTTTTCCAGCCATCAAAGTAAGCATTTATAAACATCAGGCTAAAAACAACAAGAATAAGAATGATATTTGCTTTTTTCAGCAAAGCTCTTTTTAACTCATTTTTCATAAACTTCGATTTCCTTTCCAATTTGAGATTCTTGCGCATTTTTTAAAAGTCGCTTTCATTACAATAGCACGGCTTGCAGTTAATTCACAAGGGACAGAGTTGTTAAAAAAACCCGGACTTTTTTTAACAACTCTGTCCCTTGCTGTCGATTGCTGACATTGCTATAATTGTAGTCAAGTCTCGTTTCTGACGAAGACAACTGAAAGGGGGATGACCAATATGAAAAACAGGTCTAAAAAAGCTATTGCTGCTGCTTTCGCTATCCGGGCTGTCGATACCGAATCCGTACCCGCTGGAACCTCCCACAGTGGAAACCGGGGAGGAACCTGGGGGCGGGCATGGGTGTGAGCCGCTGAGCAATAAACCGGAAGGAGAAAATAAAGAAGTATAATTATGGATGAATCAATTCTGTAGCTTGTTGAATATAGAAGGCTTCATAAAATGTTTCTTTACAAAATCTTGCGAGTTGGATGCACTTCTGCAGCTCCCGGTCAATTGGAATAGCCGGGACTGCAGAAGTCCCTTTTTTGGCAGCCTCTATTTGATTCCAAAGTTTGTTGTACAGGCAATCATGAAGCATGCCCATCCTATGTGCCAAGAGGCATTCCTCCATTACCTTTTCGCTGATTTCCGTAGATTTTTCGTATTCGCCAGCATCTCCCAGGCGGCTTGCCACGCCGGTCATAATCAGTTCGTACATGTTGATAAACGTATGGATGCTGTCCTCGGGGATGCACTGTCTGGTGACGCTCTGGAGCAGGTCTAAATTGAACTCTTCTGCTTCATCCCTGGATTTCATTGCGATATTGTATACACATCCCAACTCTGCGCAGGTCAGATAGATGTCAGGGCCGTCCTTCGCCATCTTGATGCTTTCCAGTGGAATAGTGTACTGCAACGCCTTTTTGAGCCTGATGACGCATTCTTCGGCAGTAATCTCTTTCTTCTGTAGCTTGT
>CAJUHN010000451.1 GCA_910585935.1 uncultured Lachnospiraceae bacterium
AAATATTGAGCAAAGCAGTTTTTATTTTTTGAAATTCACCGACATAATCATTTTTCAGATGAATACTTAGCTTTCCATCAGCAATTTGTGACAGTACTTCCGATGTTTCATCAATATATGTAATATATTTTTTCAGTCGGTCTACCATCTTTTGGAAAGAATCACCTAATTCTCCAATCTCATTTTTACTTGTTATGTTAATATTTACATCTAAGTTTCCAGCAGCGAGCTGTTGTGCTGTGTGATTCAATTCTAAAATCGGTTTTGTCAGATTTATAGCACTTTTCTTAATACGATATGCTATTAGTATAATACCGATTGCAAAGATACTGATCAATGCAATGATTATTATAATTAACATAGTATAATATTCTGAGAAAGACATACAGCTGAGTACAATATATCCTGTATCCCCAGTATGATGCAAGAAACCATAATTTGTAGAGCCATCTGATTTGTATTTCAAAAATTCATCTCTTTTAGATGTTATTGCATTTATCACATTTGGAGATATATCTATATCTTTGATATTTTTTTGGATAATATCAGTCTGTGGGTGATAAAGGAGAGTGCCATTTTCAGATAATAACAAGATATATCCATGACGACCTATCTTATATTCACTCATGATTTCTGTTATATGTTCTAAAGAAATATCCATACCTACTGCGCCAAGGACATTTCCATCCTCATCATAAACTGGAGATGCAGCACTTAAGACCATCTTTCCAGTAGAAGAATCAATATAGGGTTCTGTCAAAATAGTTTGTTTTTCTGTGATGCATCTATACCACCCTCGACTTGTGATGTCCCAGTCTTCTCCACTTGTAAATCCATCAGACGTCAGTGTACTTGAATCTAAGTCGGAAATCCATACAGCCATGACATTTTCGGAATCTGTATTTGCAATATTTATAATATTATTCATAGCCGTATTTATTTTTTCAGCTTGCCAGATATCATCTCCAGCTTTTGTTTCCAGCATCACATTTTGAATTTCTGGATTAACCGATAACTGTTCCACATTTTTTGTATATTGTTCTAGAAATCCTGTTATCTGATTTGCGGCTGCATTAGATTCTTGCGTTAATTCCTTTTCTTTTGATGTGATAATCAACCATCCTACCATACAGATTGCAATAATCTCTATAAATAAAAGTACAAAAATGACACTTCCTCCAATTTGTTGAAGAATTTCATTTGCTATTTTTTTTCTAGAAATTGTTTCTTTTTTTTGCTGTTTCATGATAAACCTCCCTGTGTGTCTTTATCCTTTCTCTTATTGTATCGCTATTTTTCCGTCAATACAATAAAAATTTAGACTTTTTTAGCTATTTTTTTTGGCTATTATTCACAGTCCACAAGAATATCCTATTTCCTTTGGTGCAGTTATTGAAACTGGTACAGCAGTTGTTCAATGTGGTACTGTTTCAGAAACAGAATGTGATTGCTCAGATACCACAGTAGAATCCTCCAGTGCTGCCAGAAGAACTTCAGAAGTAAAAGAACGGTGTTTTTTTAATTGATAAAACAAAGAAAAGATGATACTAATAAATTAAAATCAAGAGGTTTTTTATAAATTTGAGATGGTCAGAAGCAGATAGTTCTGTTTTTGACCATTTTTAGTATTTTTTTAAGAGGATAAAAGAAGTAACTATAAAATTTTAGTTTTTTTAAATTAGTATGAATTATTATATTTTTATGTTATAATAAAATATAATTTGTAGAAATATAAAAGAGCATCAAAAATTTAAAAAAATTATTACTTAAGTAGTAGAAATAGGTGATTGAGAAAATCAAAAAGGAATAGGGAGCGTTTTATTTAGTGGAAAGACGAAAGGGGACGCTACAACAAAGAAGTATTCCAACGAAGCCGCGCTTTCGCTCCGTTCCAGACGTAGCGGTACT
>CAJUHN010000452.1 GCA_910585935.1 uncultured Lachnospiraceae bacterium
AAGCCATAATGAAAGAAAAAAAGTAGAAGCCTATGAGAGAGTAAGAGCAAGAATAGAAAATGGACAGGGAATAGACCGAAATAGTTATAGTGGAGTAAGAAATAAATCAAAAAGACAAAAGGAACAAGGAAAAACGCGAGAAGAAAGAAAACAAGAGATAGAAGAAATAATAAATATCCGCCAAGAAATCTAACCGCACAGAGAGAGTGTCAAAAAGTGGTAAACGAAATCTTACGTTTGAAAAGTAAGGATAACCGTGAACCAATCGTGAGTGTATTCACTCATGAAGACGGAACAGTATCTGTAGGAATATCAGGGGATTCAGGGGCTACTGAAAGGTTTGCAAAGCAGTTAGAAGATAGTTTAAATAAAGATGGAAGACGAAAGTATCAAGTTTTAGGGGTAGCAACAGATGAGTTTAAAAATTATTTACTCAAGTTACATAAAGATATACCAAAAGACAAAGCGATGAGTAAGGAAATGAAAGGAAATATTGTAGGAGTTTGCGCTGAACCCAAAGCAGCCTTATTGGCTAACAGCAATAAAAGTCCTATCACGGGAATGGATACAAGAACTCCAAGAAAGGAAAATAATCATCCATATAAAGGAATAGATAAGACAAGTCCTAACCAAATGAAGCCATGTCGTACTTGTAGAGTATGCGAAAACTCATATATGAAATGTGCAAATGGGGAGATATCTATGGAAAAAGCACATAAGTAGATAAAGGATTAGAAGCGAATAATAAAATAACTAACATATGATACAAAAGAAGCGTATAATAAAACAGACTTCTTTTGTATCAAGAAGAAGGAGGAGAAAAGATGAGTAAAAACAAAAAAAGAAAAATGATTCGGGAAGGAAAGGAAGAAAGTATTATAGAGAGATTAGAAGAATATATCATACCCATTTATCCGAAATGGAGAGAAAGAAGAGTGCCAGCAAGCGAGGAAAAAATTGAGGAATGGAATAAGAGATGTGAAAATCTTTTGCCGGAAGCGTATTTACAATATTTAAAATATATGGGAGAAGGAGATGGAGAGCTTTTATCAAATTCGCTACAAGCAGAAACGAAATTATCAGAAATGATGAAATGGTATGAAGGGGAAGAAATTGACCTCCAAAGGATAGAATTTGCTATCTTAGACATCGGATGTGGAGAAGGGTGGTATATTGTCACAAAAGAAAATGGAAAGCAGGTAATTGAAACAGAGATAGGGAGCATTCACTCTGATTCAGAAGAAGAAGATTATGTAGAGTATGCAGAGAGTTTTGAAAAAATGTTATGTCAGGAAGCCTATTTTTTATATGAACCAAAGTATTATAAATATCGGGGTTCTATTCCCATAAATTATGAAAAGAGTGAAAAATTGGTAAAGCGATTAAAAAAAGAAGGAAAAGATATCTTTGAAGAAATCGAAAGAGAAAGTAAGAGATATGGGTTTGAGAAGGCGTGGTATAGTGATAGAAATAATTATATAGGGATAAAGGAAAATATGTCTTTTTACATTGAGAGGGGAAATAGGATAGAAATAAGCGGAAGGATTCGCGGAAAAAGTTTAAAGGAAGTAAAAAGAATGAGGAAAAAATTTCGGAAGTTTTTAGAGGAGTAGAGAAACAAAATGAAAAAATGAGGCATACGAATTTAAGAACTAGAAAAAAACAGAAAAAGAGGTGAGAAAAGAATGGAAGGAAAAATGATTCGGGAAGGAAAGGAAGAAAGTATCATAGAAAGATTAGAGGAATATATTCTACCTGTATATCCAGAATGGAGAGAAAGAAGAGTGCCAGCAAGCGAGGAAAAAATTGAAGAATGGAATAAGAGATGTGGAAATCTTTTACCAGAAGCGTATTTACAAT
>CAJUHN010000453.1 GCA_910585935.1 uncultured Lachnospiraceae bacterium
CCTGTATTGCAGTTTTTATCTGCTAATAAATGGGGAGAAGCGTATTCTGCCTGTTTATTAGCAGATAAAGCTGTGCAAAGAATTAGGAGGATATTTTTGATGCAGAGAATACCGAAGGCGATTAACAAAAAGAGGTTAGTCAGATATAAAGAAGGCGCAGAAATGTACAGCATGGGAATGAATAAATTTCAGTCTTTGGCGAAAGATGCAGGCGCAATATTGAAAATTGATAGAATGGTATTGGTTGATTTAGATACGTTTGACCAGTATTTAGAATCATTTCGTGTGAAATAGTCAAGATGCGTATATGCAAAGCAGAAAGATTTTTCGTATAACCGAAAATAAGTGTTGACTTTTGGTTAAACTGAAAGTATAATGATTATGAAATGGATGGAGGTGTATATTGTGGCGAGGACAGGCAGACCAAAGTCTGACAATCCGAAAAAAAGCCTTATCGGGTTGAAGCTGACAGAGGAAGAAGCCGCAAAACTCAGGGAATATGCGTCCAAACATGACATGACCATAACGCAGGTGCTACAAAAGGGGATTGATTTGCAGTATGCAATGGAAGAACCGATAAGTAGTTAGTACGAAATCTCTTTCCTTGAGAAAGGAGCAGAGATGACAAAATCAAGAAAGGATAATAAAGGGAGGGTTTTAAGGAAGGGTGAAACTCAGCGCAGTTGCGATGGCAAGTATGTTTATACTTATACCGATCCGGAAGGAAAACGCCGGAGCATTTACTCTAAAGATATTATGGAACTGCGTGAGAGGGAGGAAAAACTGATTAAAGACCAGTTAGACGGATTGGATACTTATGTGGCTGGCAGTGCAACGGTCAATTTTGTTTTTGACAGGTATATATCTACAAAGTCAGAACTCAGGGGAACAACCATGAGGAACTACAAATATATGTATGACCGTTTTATCCGTAATGGGTTTGGGAAGAAGAAAATCGCAGCGATAAAGTTTTCTGATGTGTTGCAATTCTACCAGCACTTGCTGAAAGAAAAGGAAATGCAGATTAACACATTAGAAACAATCCATACGGTGCTTCACCCAACATTCCAGTTGGCGGTGCGGGATGATATTATCCGCAACAATCCGAGTGACGGGGTTATGGCGCAGATCAAAAAACAGCCGGGGAGAAATCATGGCGTAAGACACGCTTTAACTCTGGAACAGCAGAGAGCCTTTATAAACTATATAGAAAGCAATCCTACATATTACCGTTGGACATCTTTATTTAAGTTCTTATTAGGGACGGGGTGCAGGATTGGGGAAGCAATCGGGATAAGGTGGGAAGATGTAAATTTTGAAAAACGTGTAATCAGCATCAACCACAGTCTGGTTTATTACAGCAGAGAATTTAAGGAACACCCGATGTGTACGTTTTCTATATCACTCCCAAAAACAGAAGCGGGTATACGCAGTATTCCGATGATGGATGCGGTTTATGATGCACTCCGGGCGGAGCTTGCAGACCAACAGGAAAATGGATTCAACGAAACGGAGATTGACGGGATGAAAGGTTTTATCTTTATGAACCGTTTTGGGTACGTCCACAATCCGCAGTCTATCAACCGGGCAATCAAGCGTATATACGAATCGTACAATGCAGAAGAAGTGGTTAATGCTTCCAAGCAACACCGGGAGCCAGTGCTAATACCACATTTTTCATGTCATCATTTGAGGCATACCTTTTGTTCGAGGTTTTGCGAGAATGAAACAAATTTAAAGGTGATCCAGTCCATAATGGGACACGCTAATATTGAAACCACAATGGACATTTATGCGGAAGTCACCGATGCAAAGAAACAGGAAGCGATTGAAAATT
>CAJUHN010000454.1 GCA_910585935.1 uncultured Lachnospiraceae bacterium
ATCCGGGCGCAGCTTGCACAGGACAAGGAAGCCTTGAAATCTGCCCCCAAAAAGGCAGCGGAGAAAACGAAAAAACAGGACTTAGAAAGGAGCTGACCCCATGCAGAAATTTGAAAACGTGGATATATTAAAGTCCCTTAAAGCAATCATGCAGACCCACACACAACACTTTCAGTCTGATTTTGACATAGACATAGAAACGCTAAAGCAGGCGGCGAAAAGCCCGAACCCGGAGGATAAAAAGCAGTTCTGGTTATGCCGCCCCGCCGGAACGTGGTGCTTGCGGGAGCGTGACACTTTCATCAAAGGTTCACGGGAGCATAACACGTTCTGCTTCTACGCCGAGCAGACAAGGGACAAGATACTTGCCTATGCGGTGGAGCTGACGGGCATTGAGAAAGGCAGGGTAACGGGCAACCTCTACGAACTGGACTATAAAAAGCTCTATGAACACGTCAAGGACGTTTCCGTAGCTGCCGGAGATACCAAGCTGATCTACGAGAACGGGGAACGGACGCAGGAAGCCGAAAGGCGCATTACCGGGGACGCTGACCCGGACTTAGGGAAATTTGTACGCTTTGAGGAACAGCCCAAAGACCCCGCCGCCTTGCAGACCATACTTAGGGACGAGAAGCACAGCCGGGAGCATTTCAAAAACGGCGACATAAAGGAGCATATCGAAAAACTATCCGGCAAAGAGAAAAAGCCGTCCCTGCGGGCGCAGCTTGCACAGGATAAGGAAACCGTAAAGACCGCCCCGAAAAAACAGGCGGCAAAGGCAAAAAACAAGGGATTGGAGGTATAGGAGCATGGGACAATTCACATTTGAGGAAATCAACCTTATCTGCTGTTACAGGAGGAAAACAAGGGCTGATACGGTGGCGGCAATGACCGCCGCCATACCCTACATGGAAACAGAGGTACAGGAGCTTGCAAAACGCACAGCGGAAAAGCTGAAGAAACTGACCGAGGAAGAATTTGCCGAGCTTGTTTTTCTGCCTGCTGAAGATATGGTATAATTAAAATGTCGGGGAATGGCAGTATTTACACTGTCATTCCCTCTTTTTTTATTGTAAATAAAGATGTAGAAATTATATGCAAAGATAACCCATTATATATACACAATATCTATAAACTACGAAAGCAACATCAATCTTAATTATTTATACTGATCTAGTATTTTTTGTGCAAATGAGCGAATGTATTTTTTCATTTCCAATGGTTCTATTACTTGTGCTTCACCACATAAGCCCAGAAAAAAGCGACCACTAAATTCCACATCGGATTTGTCAATAATTGTATCAATATACCCACCAGAATCATTATTACTATTTTTTATACAATCATTAAAATATGGATTTTCTTGGCACAAAGCAATACCTTTTTCAGTCAACTTTACAAATAACCTTACAGGCTCTTTTATGTCATAAGAGTATAATAAGTCAATCAGATTTTTTTCTATTGGTTGTAAATTGCCTGTATAGCTTTCGATTTTATTGATTTTATCAGCCCGAAACAGCCTTATTTCCTGCTTCTCATAGTCAAATGCAGGAGCATACCACAGATTTTCGTTGGAATATACCCCAATCAGACAGATAATCCGGTCTGTTAGTTTTCCATGAGAATAATATTGAATCTTGATTGGCTTTTTCTCTATGGCTTTTTGAATTAAGTCATGTAAAAGCGGAGTATAGATTTCCCTTTTGCGGTGCCAAAAAACGAGTGACGATTTTAACATTTCAATTTTGGCTTTCACATCATCTGGTAATTTTAACATAATTTTTCTTGACGCAGAAGAAATATCCACCTCAAAAGGCAGGGATTCATAATACTGTAA
>CAJUHN010000455.1 GCA_910585935.1 uncultured Lachnospiraceae bacterium
TACCAACGTCTTCCAAGGGGCTTCTTATGGAATACTTCCTTGCCTCCGCTGATTCCTTGACCATTCTACTTTTTGAAAAGTGAATGTTACGATAAACTATGAAAATCTAAGTGAGGAGAGATGCAGAAGTAAGATTCGGAAAAGCTAGTTTTTTATGCAACTTTCAGAGTTTCGCAATTACCTATTTTTAAACATCTTTGAAAGGAATGTTTCAGAAGGATATCGAAAACACCAAAAAGAAAAGTAATTGAATTTCAGAATCATCAATGCACTATCTTTCAACAATTATATAAATAATCATTTTCTTTTACTACAAAATGGTATATAATACAATAAAAAAGAAAGTATAATAAACTTCAAATCGAGGTGATCACATGACTGATTTTATCATAGAATTACTTGCTGATATTGCAGAAGTATTTCTTGATTTTTGGATAGAAAAAGTTACAGCCAAATTCAAAAAAAAGTAGCTGTTTAGATCAGATATCTACTATGTGTAGATAGTATATTTTTAATCTTAAATAACAAAATAAAATTTTTGTAAAAGGTTTTATGATACTATGTTACAGTAAAAATCATATATAGGAGGTCAACAAATGCAAAGAATTAAGCCGTTGATTTTACTTATCATAACATCTACTTTTTTGGTGGGATATGTTCAAAATCAGAAAGCAGATAATACAAATGTCATAATGGAAACAAATGAATATATGGAAACTACACAAAATCATACGAAAATATATATCTTAAAAACCGATAAAGAAGAATTTATTCCACAAATCTTTCTTAATACAAATGATAAAACATTTTTCTTCTCTTATGATGTCCTTTCGTCCTATATAACCAATGGTACATATACAGAAAATCATAAACAGTTAGAATTAAAAACAGAAGATGGAACATATCATTACACATTTGACATCGTAGATGATAATACCTTAAAATTTAATCAGGAAAATTCATCAGATGTCAAATTCATAGATAAAAGTATAGAAAGAGAAATTATAGATGGTTCAGAATTTATCATTGACGTACCTAATACTTAGAAAAATATTAAAAATCATACAGAATACATTACAAATTTTATAAATATTCCACTTATAAAAAGAGCAGTCAATCCATTTAGTTTGACTGCTCTTTTTATTTCCAAAATATACATGAATAAATATAAACCTTAAATTGGAAACGTAACTCTACACTCTTATATATCCTCTAAAAAAATATCTGTCATACCTGTCAATCCATATCTTGATACCAAACTCTCAATACCAAATTTTATTTCTTCTCTTTCAAATCCATGTTCCATTAAAAAATTATCATCTTTATCATTCAAACAAGAATAAAATAACAACGCTATTTTTAAATTAGACATATCTCCATTTGAAGTCATCTCATAGACCAGATTCTCCGCCTCATTAATATTCCCTCTATGAATCATGTCTAATAATCGCTTCCAACTCTCTTTTTCCTCATTCTTTAACAAATCCTCTGTCGGCGAATCTATATCCATATGAAAGAGCAATTTTAATATTGTCCTCAGCATCTCTTTGATCAATCTCATAATATAATCCTGTTCAAACACAAAAATCCCTCTCTTTACCTATCACACCTCAACAAAAATTCCAAAACATCATCATAACTCTCAAAACTTCCCCATCTCACAAAACAAACCCATAAACACTCGCCTCTTCACATACTAGAATAGGGCAAACTGTCCGAAAACTAAAAACCAGACAGTCTGGGGGAGAAGGGGGAAGGCGTTCCTATTCCAAAAGAAACCCCTTGGAAGACGTCGGCACTTAATGAGCAGCTCCATAAGG
>CAJUHN010000456.1 GCA_910585935.1 uncultured Lachnospiraceae bacterium
GCGGGATTTGCGAATTTAGTACCGCGTAGTCTTACACGGAGCGAAAGCGCGGCTTTGCTGGAATAATTTCTTGCTGTGCGTCCCACCGTCCAAAATTCTAAAATATCCCCTAATCAATCCCATAAACCCCTTTAAATTTCTCTTCTAAATATGCAATATAATAATCTGGATTAAACTCTTCTTTCGTTAAATCTTTTAACATCTCTCTCGCATCCTTCGATGCTCCATATTGATGAATATGTTCTCTTAAATAATCTACAATCTTACTAATTTCTTCTTTTTCCAATAACTCTTCTATCGGCAAATCCTTTTTCATCTGATGATAAATCTGTGCTGCAAATGCATTCCCTAAAGCATAAGACGGAAAATACCCAATACTTCCCATAGCCCAATGAATATCCTGTAAAATTCCCTCTGTATCATCTTTAGGCTCTATCCCTAAATATTCCTTATATTTTTCATTCCAAAGCTTGGGCAGTTCCTTCACATCAATCTCTTCATTTATCATCTGCTTTTCTAATTCATACCGCACCATAATATGAAGACAATACGTCAGTTCATCTGCTTCTGTCCGAATAAAATCTGCCTTCACTTTATTCAGAGCTTTCACAAACTTTTCCAAACCAACATTTTCAAGCTGTTTTGGAAAAATTCCCTTCAATTTTCCATAAATCGGCTTCCAAAATGGAACACTTCTTCCGATCATATTTTCAAAAAAACGTGACTGCGATTCATGCATTCCACAAGAAGCTCCGCCTCCTACAATAGATTGTGTAAACTCATCATCTACTCCCATTTCATAAAGCGCATGTCCTCCCTCATGAATCGTAGAAAGCAGCGCACTAGCCAAATTATTTTTATAATAATGTGTAGTAATTCGCACATCATGATTATGCAGAGCAGTCGTAAAAGGATGTTCACTCTGTGCTATCACTCCCCTATCAAAGCAAAATCCTATATACTCAGCCAACCACCGATTAAATTCTTCCTGCTTCTCCTCATCATAATCGAAAAACAAAAAACTATCCTCAATATCTTCTTGTTTTTCTATCTTCTTTAATAGAGGAACAATTTTCTCCTTTAATTTAGAAAAAAATTCATCTAATACCTTTTCATCAAATTCCTCTTCATAATCATCTAACAAAACATCATACAACGTCTGCCCTTCTTCTTTTCCCTGCTCTGCAAACTTCTTCTTAAAAACAATGATCTTTTCTAAATAAGGAGCATAAATAGAAAAATCCTTTGCCTTTTTCGCCTTTTGCCAAGCATGAAGAGCCTTAGAAGTCAACTCCGAAAACTCTCTCATCTCTTCTTTTGATATCTTTTCTGTCTTCTTATATTCCTTTTTCAATTTCTTTACAACTGCACATTCAAAACAATTAAGCCCTTTTTCCCCTTCTAATTGCTCTAAAATCTTCTTAACTTCTGGATTAATAATAGAAGAAAATCTCTCCTGCGATAAAACTCCCACTGCCTTAGAAGTATAATCCACCGCTTCTTTTGGCGCTAAAGTTTCCATATCCCAATCCATTAATGTCAACGCTGTAGAAAAAGCCATCTCCTTTTCCAGATATGGCTGTAATTTTTCAAATATCTGATTCATAATCCCTCATACTCCTTTCAACCTTACTAAAAACAGATAATTACGAAACTCCACCCCCCCCCATAGAACTACTGACCTTTCCGAATATCCATTCCCTGTATCTCCTCACAAAAACTTCATAGATTATCGCAAGTTTCACTTTTC
>CAJUHN010000457.1 GCA_910585935.1 uncultured Lachnospiraceae bacterium
TCGGTGGAATACGTCCTTGCCGTAGCGTTCCCTTTTGACTTTCGCAATCGCCTATAATTGTCTTATTTTGCTATTAGTTTTTGAAACTTAACCATGAATCAGCTATTACTTACCATATTCCCTACTATCGTTCGTCAAACCCTTCCACTGATACATATTTTCTTCTATAGCCTCATTTGCTATCCGTCACCACACCACAAATGATGCTTTAAATTTAGGCGTTTCTGAACCTATTTACTCCCAAAAAATCAATATAACGCTCCTCCTTAATACCTTTTTTTCTATCTCCATTATACTCTATCTTTCTCAAAGATCAATAAAAAAATTACTTTTCACGATTTTTACCATTATTTGTTATAATAACATTTCACTTAAAAGTCCGCTCTAAAAAAATACCACCTCAACGCAGCCACACTTTCACTCTTTAAAAACTATATAAACACTAAATTTACAATCCCTTATAGAACTGTTCATTAAATGCCAATATTATATTTCCTTTATTTATTACAAAAAACAATTTATATAAATATATCAAAATATTTAATGTATAGAATCGACAATATAATACCCTAATTTTATTTCCTTTAATTCTGTTTCTCCTAAATTTAAGACTTCCATCAACATATGAACTGCCAACTCTCCACTTTTTTCATATGAATAATGAACCGTTATCAATGATGGTGTAGTCACTCTTGCCATATCAGAATCCCCCTGTCCAGCCACTAAAATCTGTTCTGGAATTTCTATCCCATTTTCATGCAGATATTGCATCGCACCAGCCGCCATCGTATCAGTCGCACAAAGCACACCATTTATATCTTTACATATTTCAAATAATTCACCCATTTTTTCATAACCAGAAGAAACAGTAAAAGAAGCCACTACATAATTCTTTTCAAGTTCCTCACAATTCATATCATGCACCGCATCTTTAAATCCTCGATATCGTTCCATTCCCACCGCCTTATCCTGCTGTATTGCGCCAATATAACCCAGATTTTTTCTTCCCTTTTCTAAAAGTAATTTCGTGAGTTCATAGGAAGCATGATAATCATCATGATACACACAACAATAACCAGACAACTGCTGACCAACAATCACAACTGGAACAGACATATTCTTTAAAATACGTTTATGTCCTGTAGTAAACACAGTAGCAATTAAAATCACTCCATCTACCAATTTATCATTAAAAGAAGACAAGTATTCCTGTTCTTTCTTTGGGTCATTCTGAGTGACCGCTAAAATCATCTGATATTCACTTTTATTTAATACAGAAAGTATCCCTTCTACAATTCTTCCAATCGATGCAGACGCTATTTTAGGTACTATTACACCTATCATTTTTGTTTTCTTTGTTCTCAAGGTCTGTGCTTGAATAGAAGGTCGATATCCTGTTTCCTCTACCACTTTCCGAATCGCCTCTCGCTTTTCCTCTGAAATATATCCATTATTAAAATAACGAGAAACGGCTGCACTAGATACACCCGCCAATTTTGCAATTTCTGCTATATTCATTCATATTGCTCCTTACTTACATTTCTTTCTAATTCTATACTCTCAAAATTAATTGCCATATGTTCTATATTATATCCTAAAAAAAAGAAAACTCAATAGTTTATAACAAATTCCAGTTCCGCTTAAGGGAGGAAGTATTCTAACGAAGCCGCGCTCCCGCTCCGTTCCAGACGTAACGGTACTAAATTCGCGGTTTCGCTTCTTGCGAAACTGCTCATTAAGTACCAACGT
>CAJUHN010000458.1 GCA_910585935.1 uncultured Lachnospiraceae bacterium
TCTTCATACGGTACAGACACACCACATGATTTCCATAATAAATCATATAAACTCATCTTTTTTTCTTGATATTGAAGATAATAATATCCGTGAATTATTTCTGTCAACGTATACTCATTATATTTCTCATACCATTCCTCCAACATTTTTGGGAATAATATCTCCCATACATTTTCCTTCTTACTACAAAACGTAAGATGAAATATCCATTCTGTCTGAGGATTATATTCCACATTTTCTAACAAATTTTCTCCCCAGTTCTGCCATTTATTATTATCATATTCGTCGCTATCAATAAGCGCATATAAATAATTCGCTATTGTCATTTTTTCTTTCCTTTCCTTGATATCCGAATCTTCTCATGACTAAAGTCACGAGTATATGTAAAATATTTAGTTAAAATGTACTTCTATAATATCTAAATCTCATTCATTTTTCTTATTCGCTAAATATAATCAACGATTTATCTTTGTAATTTCATATTTTTCACATAAAATTTCTATGGATATATCACTTCCACTCATAGTTAATAAATAAATATTTTCCTTTAAGTCTGGGTTATTCCATATACTTGGAAAACCATATCTATAATAGGAAAGACCACTTTTTATCTCCTCATCACTTAAAGAGCATATATATATGTCAAGTATAAAATATGGAAATCCTTCGTTCATAAAATTTTCATAATCTATATCTAATTTTATAATATTACTAACTAATATGCTGTTACAATCGTTTCCATTAAATGAGTTAGAAAATATAAATTCTATTTTATTTTTTTGCTGCATTGAAATTTCCTTTAAATTAACATTTCCCATAACTCTTTGCATATAGTTATCCCATTCCCATTTCTTGATTTCAAAAATATTTATATTGATCATCTCCTTTTAACAGTTATGTAGATATAAATAATTGTGAAACTCTAAATCCCATAGAAATACGGAACTTTCCGAAACTTCTTTCTACATATCTCCTCATTTCGATTTCATAAGTTATCGTAACATTCGCTTTTTAAAAAGTAGAACAGTCAACAAAGCAGCGGAGGCAAGGCAGTATTCCATAAGAAGCCCCTTGGAAGACGTTGGTACTTAATAAGCAGTTTCGTTAGGGGCTGCGAATTTAGTATCATTACGTCTGGAACGGAGCGAGAGTGCGGCTTCGATGGAATACTTCCTTGCCGCAGCGTCCCCCTTTTGACTTTCGCAATTACTTATTTATGTAGATAACAACTCTTGTCCTAATTTTTTTAATTCTGAAATATTTACTTTATTGCTAGTATAATTATCCATAAAAAATAATTCTATTTTTCTGATTTTTTCTTTGTTGTAGGAATCTAATACTGTATATTGAGCTATGAAATGTTCATATAAAGTAAAATCCGCGCTTTCTACAGCTTGAGGTAATTGTTCATGATATACTTCATATGCCTTTCTACAAGTAACGCTACACTATCTATTACACAGTCCCAAATTCTAATATCCTTTTCCTCTTCTGCTTCTGCCTGTAAATATACAATATTATCATCTTCTGCTCCAATTAATTCATATAAATCATCTCCTCTAACATTCTTTTTTTCAATATATTCCCAACAATAATTCAATGCATTTTTCGCACTTTTATTAAATTCTTTATTTATAAAATACTTTGTTGCATCTTCTGTAATGAGTCAAATCGGATATTCGCAATCCGCTTCGCTACTTGCTCATAACCTCATA
>CAJUHN010000459.1 GCA_910585935.1 uncultured Lachnospiraceae bacterium
CCGGGAAACTCTATCCTGACAAAAAGCCCAGACAGCAGAAACGGTGAAAAAGGCAGAAAAACGGAAAGCCGAAAAATCCCCCTCTGAAAGAGGGCGCAATTATACACCACTTAGGGAAGTGGTGCATTGCGCCCTGCCGGGGGCGTCCTGCGGACAGCAGATGATTTCCGTAGATTTTCAATCTGCTCCAATCATCACAGGGGAAGCTGCTCTTCCCCTGCGCTGGCTCCGCCAGCTACCCCTTTGTGGACTTGCCGTCCGGAATTATCTTACACTGCAAGCTGCTCCTGTCCAACAAGTTTTCCGAAATCCAGCTATACTTTTTTGATAGGATAGCGTATAATGAAGCCAGTGAAAAATCGAAATTGACGGAGGACATGATATGGAGAAATCAATCACCATTGATAATAAAGAATATACCATTCCAGCGATATTTTCTTACTCGGAAAAAGCGAAAAAAATGCCAGCTGTAATTTTGTGCCATGGAACAGGTTCACAAAAAAATGAAGTCGGCAATTTATTTGTAGAATTGTCCAGAAAATTACTGAATATTGGTATCGCTTCAATTCGGTTTGATTATGCAGGATGTGGTGATAGTAAAGCGGGTCAAACGGAATTGAGCTTTTGTGGGGAAGTAAATGATACAAAAAAAGTTTATCAGTATCTTTGTACACAGGAGTTTATTGATTGCAATAATATCGGTATTTTAGGATTTAGCCAAGGAGCTCGTGTAATGGCAGAGCTATTGAAAGATGCGTCCCCAATAAGATTTGCCATAAGTTGGTCTGGTACATGCCATAATGGTATGGGAGTATTCAAAGGATGGTTTAATGAATATTATAAAGAAGCATTAGAGAGCGGCTATGCAAAGATACCGCTGTTTTGGCGAGAGGATCTACTACTTTCAAAAAAATGGTTCGACGATATTCGTGATACAACCCCAATGGCGGGAATACAAATGTACGCAGGGCCTATATTGGCTATAGCTGGTGATGAAGATGAATTGGTTCCCTATCATCATGCAAAAGAAATTGTGGAAAACAGCAAGAATAATAAAAGCAGGGTTGTGATTGTGCCAAATTCCAACCACACTTTTAATGTTCTAATACCTGACACCTCCAAAGCAAATGATGTTATAGAAATAACCCTGGAATGGATAAAAAAGATTTTGTAAATAAATAGGTAAGAATGCCTCAAAAAATTCAGGTTTGTAAGGGAGAATACCATGTCAGTTAATATAGCAGAAACATTTGAATTATTGTTCGATAAAAACAATAGTGTTGCTTACAAAGCATTACAAGAATTACAGAAAGAAAGCAAAAAAACGGATTGCGTTTATCCTTACATGGATAGGTTAAGCGATATGCTTGACAGCGACAATTCTTATATCCGCACGAGAGGGCTTACATTGATTGCCTGTAATGCAAAATGGGATAAAGATTATAAGATTGATGAAATCATTGATAAATATTTGAAACACATAACAGACATCAAACCCATTACAGCACGACAATGTATCAAACTATTGCCTGTTATTGCAAAAGATAAGCCCGAATTGAAGGATGATATTCTTTCCGCACTTCATAAGGCAAATACATCTGTTTATGAAGATAGTATGCAGCCATTAGTTTATAAGGATATTCAAAAAGCAATAAAAGAGATACAAAAAACTTAAAAGGCTGTTTCTCATCTATCAGGCTGCTATAAATG
>CAJUHN010000460.1 GCA_910585935.1 uncultured Lachnospiraceae bacterium
TTGCATGTGTTAAGCACGCCGCCAGCGTTCATCCTGAGCCAGGATCAAACTCTCGAATAAGAAAAGTAAATTTACTGCGTAAATTAACTTTAGTAAATTTGTTTCACAAATTAACTTCGGCAAATCAACTTTGCGGACTTCGCTTCGCGAATCCGTAAGACCAATCTACTTCTTCGTTCGATCCGGATCAAAACAAGCTTGGCTTCTTTCGTATCCGTTTCCCTAAACATTTACTGTTTGGTTTGTATCTGTTCGATACTCTCTGAAAAATCTTTAAGAATTTTTTCTCTTGAATTTTCAGGGTTGCATTACTGTTTATTTGTCAAGGTTCTGTCACATACTTCTCTATGTATGTCTGTTGCCGAATCACTGTGTTGTCCTCAGCAACGAATCTGAGTATATCATTACCATTTATGAATGTCAACACATTTTTTGATATTTTTTTTGTTTTTTTTCAACGCTTCCTTACCACAACGTAATTGCGATAATCATAATGGATATTTTACGTCATGAGTGAATTACTTATGACCCGCAGGATCCAAATCCACCCATGGAAAACATGGATATCCCTGAAGGATCATGAAAGTGTTACTTTATTCGTCACGCGCTGCAAATATTTCCTCCACTTCCCGACATATTCCCCGGCTGGTCAATCTTCTCACCGTCTCTCTCTGCTCTTTCTTTTTATATATTTCCGCTTTCAGTAACATTCCGTAACAGAAAACCCTGGAATAAATGCTGCATACAAGATATGTCATATTTTCCTCGGAGGGCATTTTTCTGCCACCCAGTTCATCGTACAATATCTGTCGGATCAAACCGGCTACCGGTACTTCTTCCGACAACTCTTTCTGTTTCAACAGCTCCCGGATCCATCTGCTTACAGAAGAATTCTCGGATAACATATGCAGCAGACGAAAAATACAGCCCATTCTTGCAACCTGATTCTCCATCTCCAGTAATACAAAGTTCACTTTATCATAAAGATTTTTCTCCCTGCTGACACCTTCATATAATTGATTGCAAAATATCTCTCCATTATAGAAAAATGCCTTTGCGATCATTTCCTCTTTCCCGGAAAAATACTCATATGCTGTGCCTTTACCGATTCCGGCCCGCCCGGTAATTTCCGCTACGGTAAGATTATTAATGTCTGCTCCCTCCTCAAAGAGTTCTATTACAGCCCTATAGACAGCCTTCTCCTTCGGTAAGTATTCTTCTTTATTCATTGTCACTCCCCTCTGCACTCCCTGTTTTACCTTTCTTCCACATAAATATATCATAAATACAGGGAATCACGACCAATGTCAATAAAGTACCATAGACCAGTCCTCCGATCGTAACAACAGACATGGGTTTGGACATATCCGCACCCATCATCACTGAATGCCATAGTGCTCAATGCCAGGATCGTTGTCAGTGCAGTCATCAATACAGGTCGTATTCTGGTCCTGCCGGCTGTGATGATGGCTTCTTTTTTCTCCATACCGTTTTCCCGAAGCTGATTGATATAATCTACCAATACAATACCGTTATTCACAATGATACCGGAAAGCATAACAAAACCGATCAGTGCAATAACGCTTACCTCGCTTCCGCTGATATATAATCCCAAAAAGCCTCCTGTAAACGCCAGCGGGATCGTAAACATAATGATAAACGGCGATAAAAGTGACTGAAACTGCGCCACCATAATCAGGTAC
>CAJUHN010000461.1 GCA_910585935.1 uncultured Lachnospiraceae bacterium
AGAAAAACTGGAGAATTTCAAAAAAGAAATCTGGAATGAGATAAATTCCATGCCGTGGGGAGCAAATACATCTATACAAATAACAGATGGGGCTTTTAAGAAAATGATGGAAGACAGCGAGTTTAAAAACAAAATGATGAAGATTATCTGGGAGGATGCCATCGGTTCTAATAAGATGTGTGGAGGGACGTTGATAAACATTGATGAAAATGGGTATAAAGGTTATTCCTATATGGCAGACTATGCAAAAGAGGCAGAATCAGCATTCGCGGTGCATTCCAAAGATAAGAATGCTTTTTATGCAAAGAAAGCAGAAAAGAAGCGAGAGTATAGGAAGCTGTTAGAGGAAAAGTGGTTAAAACAGGAACAATGGAAACAAGAAATGAGGCATTACAGAAAGAGATCATGCAGGTTGACAAATCCTTGAATGACCTTCTTGCATATTCGGAGATGTATAGTGCAAACAAGGCAGTTGCGTCTGCGCTGGAGAACTGCGGTAAAGAGGAGTAGGGATTTGTGTATGACATCATCTGTCAGAAATTTTTTTTCAGGAACAGCGGTTTCCTCTTCGGGCAGGGTGTTCATGCAGGAATAGATTTTTAATGACTGTTAAAAAAGATAAATAAGGAGGATTAAAAAATGAGTATTAGTGGAGTAGGACAGAGTTATTATCAGAACAATGTAGCGACAACAAGAAACGTAAACAATACAGAGAAGTTCGCACTAGAGAAAACAGAAAGTACACGAGAATTATCAGAAACAGAAGAAATGGCGATTTTTAAAAAGGAATTTTATGCTGAAATTGATAAAATACCAAAGGATAGAACAAAAGCAAATGTGGCAATCAACATATCAGAAGAAGCGTTTAAGAATATGAAAGCCGATCCAAAGTATAGGGAACAAATGTTATCTGTGATTAGACGTGACATGACTGGCTCTGTTGCTCCAGCTCCAGATTGTTCTATGGTAATTACGGTAGGTGCTACCGCTAAAGATTATAGAGCAGATAGCTGGTCTGTCAACAATGATTCAGAATTTTATGCCCGTTCACAAAACAGTTTTTATAAAAAGACAAGTAACAAGAAAGATAGGCAAAAAAAGCTTCTGGAAGAATATCTTGAAAAACGGGCGCAGGTAAAACAACAACAGGAAATGTTGAATGAAAAGATTGCAAAGCAGGAACAGGAAAGAAGCCGATTATTACGGTCATGGAACAAGGAAAGGCTGTTGTCGAAAGCGTCTAATGTTTATGAAGCAAATGTTATGACAGAAACTGTTACAGATAGTGCTTCTCTGCTTGGCTGATAAATGGCATTATACTCGAACTTATCATATAAGTTGTATCTGAAAAATAAATAATGCAGGTTAATTCGTCAAAATGTTTATTACAGCAAAGGTTTTTTTCTGGAGCAGGCAGAAAGAGAAAATAAATGTTTGGAATGTGTCTATGAAATGAACAAGGGGATTGATAGGATATGGTAGATATGGGGAAGAAAGTTATGATATAACTGTGCACTAAAATCGTGGTGGAAACAGTGTTCCTTATTTTTTATGGAAAATTATATAATGGTGTGCTATACTTAGAACAACAGATTTATAGGGAATTGGGAAAGTAAAAAGGGACGCTCCGGCAAGGAAGTATTCCATCAAAGCCGCGCTCCCGCTC
>CAJUHN010000462.1 GCA_910585935.1 uncultured Lachnospiraceae bacterium
AACAGACCATAGATGTGATAAAGGCGATGAAGGGAAAGATGAAAAAATGTGTTATTCTTGATTTGGATAATACTTTATGGGGTGGAGTGATAGGAGATGATGGACTGGAAAACATTCAGATAGGGGAGTTGGGATTAGGACATGCTTTTTCCGAATTTCAGATGTGGCTAAAAGAACTTCAAAAAAGAGGAATTATTCTTGCTGTGTGCAGTAAAAACGAAGAAGAAACGGCAAAAGAGCCTTTTCTAAAACATCCAGAGATGGTGTTACATATGGAAGATATCGCGATGTTTGTGGCAAACTGGGAGGATAAGGCGTCGAATATAAAAAGGATACAAGAAACATTAAATATTGGAATGGATAGTATTGTGTTTTTCGATGATAATCCGTTTGAACGAAATCTTGTAAAAAGTATGATACCTGATATTACCGTTCCTAATTTGCCAGAAGATCCTTCCCAATATTTAAAATATATAAAGTCATTAAATCTGTTTGAAACATCTGTCTATTCGGAAACAGATAAAAACAGGACAAAACAGTATCAGGAAGAAATGGGAAGAGTGAATTTACAAAAGCAGTTTTCCTCTTATTCGGAATATTTAGAAAGCCTTGAAATGGTAGCAGAAGCAAAACCTTTTGATAAGTTTCATTTTTCAAGAATTGCACAGCTCACACAGCGTTCTAATCAGTTCAATTTGCGCACAATAAGATATACAGAGCAGGAAATTGAACAAGTTGCAAAGGAAAAAGAATACCTAACGTTGTATTTTACCTTAAAGGATAAGTTTGGAGATTATGGTTTAATATCAGTAGTAATCATGGATAAACAACCTGAGAATACTTTATTTATCTCAGAATGGGTGATGAGTTGTCGAGTATTAAAACGTAGTATGGAAGAATTTATTTTAGATGAAATCATAAGAACCGCAGAAGAACATGGATTTGATAAGGTGACAGGAGAATATATTCGCACTCCAAAAAACAATATGGTGTCTGAACTTTATAAGAAGATGGGATTTCAGGAAGTATCAAAAGACAGATATAAAGTAAATATTGCAGAATATAGAAAACATAAGACTTCTATTCAAAAGCAATAAAAGGATTTAGAAGATGTAATTTTATAATAAGGAAGAAATAGAAAGGATAAAAAAATGAAGAGAGAAGAAATTTTAGGAAAAATCAAAGAAATATTTCGAGATGAGTTTGATGACAGAAACCTTGTGATTAAAGAAGAAACGACAGCAGCGGATGTGGAAGGATGGGATTCTTTAAAACACATTTCCCTAATAGAAGCGATAGAAGATGAGTTTGATATTCGATTTACGATGGTAGAAGTAAATGGAATGAATAATGTAGGAGAAATGGTATCGATTATTGCCGAAAGGATAAAGTAAATGAATGATTATAAATGGAAAGAGATACAAGTGGGTATGCAAGAATCATTCACTGTGGAAATTACAGAAGAAATGCAGGAAACATTTACGAAATTATCGGGTGATGTGAATCCACTGCATTTAAGCAATAAATTTGCAAAGCAAAGAGGTTTCCAAATAATGAAAATCTAACTATTATTCGTATAGGTTCGCATAGGAACAAATCTCTTCCAACGAAGCCGCGCTTTCGCTCCGTTCCAGACGTAGTGGACACTAAATTCGC
>CAJUHN010000463.1 GCA_910585935.1 uncultured Lachnospiraceae bacterium
GTTGCTTATATTCTTCCCAAGTGCCTATAAAATCTGTCTTTTCTTTCATTGTTTGTTCCTTTCTTTTCTTCTGTAGTTTTATCCTTCTACAAAATGTTTACTCATATTCCACTGGTAAATTTAATACCTCTTTTACGACAGAAAAAGGAATGGGGTCGCCGTGGAAACAAATCTACATTTGGATCATCTCTTTTTTGCTTTAAGATTATACTTTGTTATACTTCTATCTTTAAGTCTACCTCTCTTGGTTCATTCTTTCGATACCTATTTGACTTCTTCTATAGCTTCTCCTTTCTTTTTGAAACGCTCTTTTTATCCTCGTATTTCCTCGAAAGATAGCGTTTTCTCATTTTCATCTTTCTTCTAACTTTGGGGGCTTTCTGTTTCGTATATACCTAGAACTACACGTTTTCCCCTTATTTTATTTCAATTTCTCGATATTTCTTTCTTACTCCTATACTCATTTGTTACTTCATTCTGATATCCAATGAAGTGAATTTTTCACTTCTTAATGAATCCTTTAACTTTAAGCTTTAACATTTTAGAATCTCTATCTAAAATTCCATGCTTTCAGCCGTTCCTATCCAATTAAATTATTCAAACAGATGTTTTTATTTCCATATTTTACTCATCTATCCTATCTTTTAAGGAATAGAACTTGATGGAAAAGGATAGGTCAAAAAATAATCATCTATCCTCTCACCTTTCATGTTAAAACAAGTTTCATAGTACCCTATGCTTCTTCTTTTATATAATATATCAATTTGAACCGTTATGGATTCCTTACTATCTATGGAAGCTGAATCTAAATTATAACTGATTGCTTTCAGATATAACTTCAGACTTTTTTCATTAAATTCACCAAAAATTCGATGATATTCCTCTGCACATTCTGGATTAGTTTTAAACTTTTCCAAATCTTCCCAAAACAATTCTATACTTTTATCAATAATACGAAATTTCTTTATCACTTTCACCAAATTTTGTTTCATATGATACTCCTAATTTTTACTTTTATGTAATGATCCTTTGTCAAATAAATCAAATATATAATGCTTACTACTCTTATCAAAATATCCAAAAATTCTATCATTCTCAAGACTTCCTTCAATTTTTATTTCATGAGTATATTTTTTTGGTATTTTTGGAGTATTTCCTACCAGTGCCTTAATACCATTTTCTTTTTTTGCACAAACAAATCCCTTTTTCATCGCCTTAACAAATTTATTAACCCCTATTTTACCTAATCTATTTCTGACCTCATTATAAGTATCATGCTTAATCCAAGCTAAAACGTGTTTTTCTTTCTCTTCTCCCCCCCCTCCATATCCATTATACTCATTTATATTGAATATTACAACAATAGACGATTGCAAAGACATCTGGAAGTTTTAACTCCAATGAAAAAACACGAACAATATATATTAGCAGCATAAAAACTGCTACCAGATGAAAAACTGGTAGCACAAATAAATTTTTATTTTTTTCATTATCTACTTGATGGAAAGTAGTTCTTTTTTATGTAAAAATTTTTCTTTGTATTTTTTTCTTGCTAGATTACTTTTTTTACTTATTGATAAATAGAATTTCCTAAATATAACTTTTCTTTATTCGATATCGGAAACATACCTACATTATTTGGATTCTCTCTCTGGT
>CAJUHN010000464.1 GCA_910585935.1 uncultured Lachnospiraceae bacterium
CGCAAATCCCGCTTCTTGCGGGTTTGCTCATTAAGTGCCGACGTCTTCCAAGGGGTTTCTTTTGGAATAGGAAGCCCCTCCCTGTGCTAGTTTATTGACTATTCTAGAAAAATCTGAAATGTCATCTGTCCATATCTAATTTTATTCTTTATAAATATTCTATATATTACAATAGTTGTTTGAAAATGTTTTGAGTGGTTTTCATCAGATATGATAAAAATATTAAAGAAAAAGCCATTCTATATGTTAGATAAGCTGCGAGATAATTATACGAATAAAAATATTAGTTTAATCTTAAAAGATTATTTGGAATATTCTTTAGAACCAAAAAGATAGGATACTTCACAAATTCGCCTATGATATAAACTAGCACCAGAACGAATCTATTCCAAAAGAAGCCCCTTGGAAGACGTCGGCACTTAGCAAACAGCCCAAAAGGGCTGTGCGCTTAGTACCGCTACGTCTGGAACGGAGCGAGAGCGCGGCTTCGGTGGAATAGATTCGTTCTGGTGCGAACCTTTGAGAACCTCTGTTTAAAGGTCAAACTGTATCATATATCTTATTTCATAGATTCTGCAATGGTATAAATTAATCGTTCTGAATCCTCCCAACCAAGACAAGGATCTGTAATAGATTTTCCATATACATGTTCTCCTACTTTTTGACTTCCCTCTTCAATATAACTTTCAATCATAAATCCTTTTACTAACTTTTTGATGTCCGCATTATGTGATCTGCTATATAATACCTCTTTTACAATTCGTATCTGTTCTTTAAATTGTTTATTGGAATTAGAATGATTTGAATCCACAATAACAGCCGGATTTTTATAATCTCTCATCTGATACATATCATATAATCTCTCTAAATCTTCATAATGATAATTAGGATTACATTGTCCATGTTTATTCACTGCCCCACGTAAAACTGCATGTGCTAATGGATTTCCATCTGTATGCACTTCCCATCCTCTATAAATAAAAGAATGACTATGTTGTGCAGCTATAATAGAATTTAACATCACAGAAAAATCTCCGCTAGTAGGATTTTTCATCCCTGCTGGCACATCCATACCACTTACAGTCAATCGATGTTGTTGATCTTCCACAGATCGAGCGCCAATTGCAACATAAGATAAAATATCCATAAAATATCGCCAATTTTCTGGATATAGCATCTCATCTGCTGCTGTCAGCCCCGTTTCTTTCATCGCTTTCAAATGCATCTTTCTTATTGCGATCAAACCAGCTAAAAGGTCAGGTTTCTTCTCCGGATCTGGTTGATGAAGCATTCCCTTATAGCCTTCTCCTGTAGTTCTAGGCTTATTTGTATAAATTCTAGGAATTAATATCAGCTTTTCTTTTACTTTTTCCTGTACTTTTGCCAATCTCGATACATAATCACAAACCGCACTTTCATTATCTGCAGAGCAAGGTCCAATGATCACCAATAATTTATTCTCTTCTCCTGTAATCACTTTTCTTATTTCTGTATCTCTCTCTTCTTTTATCTTTTTTAATTCCTCTGTTAAAGGAAATTGTTCTCTAATTTCTTCTGGCTTTGGAAGCCTTTTTTCAAATATAAATCCCATTTTTTTCTCCTCTCGGTATTTTCCCTTTTTAGATAATTGCTAAACTCTGAAAGC
>CAJUHN010000465.1 GCA_910585935.1 uncultured Lachnospiraceae bacterium
GGACTACTCATTAAGTACCAACGTCTTCCAAGGGGCTTCTTTTGGAATACCTCCTTGCCTCCGCTAGTTAGTTGGCTATTCCACTTTTGGAGAAGAGCGTTTCAAGATAATAATAGAATAAAAAGGAGAAACTGTTATCTTAACGCAAACTTTTTTATAAAAATACTTGACTTCAAATTCTTCTTATGATATAGTTTTATTGTTGTGATGAACAAAGAAATACTTAAGCAGTTGTGGCGGAATTGGCATACGCGTTAGACTAAGGATCTAATGAGCATTGTGCTCGTACGGGTTCAAGTCCCGTCAACTGCATTAGAAAAAAGCAGCTACAAAATAAATCTAAAAATTTATTTTGTAGCTGCTTTTTTTTCTTTCATCCATTTGTAGCAATAAAAGTATTATACCCTCGACTTCTTAATTGTTGTTCCATTCTAATCGCATTATCTAATAATTCATAAGCACCTACTTGAATCCGATAGATATTATTTTCCAATAATATAAATGCTGGATAGCCTTCATTTTGTAACTGATTCAAAAATCGTGCTGCATTTTGATAATTGCGGAAAGCACCTACTTGAACACGGTATAATGGCTGCCGCTGCCCTTCTTCTAATTTTGGAGGAACATCTTGTGTTATTTCATTTTCTATTGAATTTGAATTTTTTAAATTCTCTAAATTGTCCTTTTCCTTTGAAGGTTCTTTTTCTCTCAAAACTGTTAATATTGCCAGAGCAATTTCCCGAGCCAACTGATAAAATTTCTCATCAAATATCGCATTATCTCCTTCATTGTCAATAAATCCCACATCTAATACCACAGTTGGCATCTCTGTTCTACGTAAAATAGTAGCATCAGGACGTGATAAAATACCTCTATTAGGATATCCTATCTTCTCTAGTCCTTTTAGCAGCTCATTTGCCATTTCTTCTCTTAATCCAGATATCTCATAAACCGTTGCCCCTGCTCCATTTGCCGAATTAGCAGTATTTGTACTATTTCGATGTAAGGATAAAAAAAAGTCCGCATTTACTTTATTTCCCATCTCAGCCTTTTCTAGAGGTGTATTATATGTATCAGACACACGAGTATAATATACATCTTCTCCGTTTCTCTGTAACAATTTTCCTACTTCTAATCCTAACCGTAAAACATCATCTTTTTCTCTTCTTCCTTTATATGTTGCTCCTGAATCATTGCCACCATGCCCCGGATCAATCACAATTTTCGCCATTTTAATACTCCTATTGTCATTCATACACTTATTAAATAATATGCATAAATTTCTAAGAGTATACGTATAGACTTCTTACGAAAATATAGAATAACTCAAACCTTAGAAAAACATCTTAAAAACTCTCTGTCATTTTCTATCATAGAAAAAATATCATATTCCTATTTATTTTTTCAGATAAGAATATGATATTTCTATCTCAAATTTAATTACAATTTCACCTTTTTTGCGAAAATCTCTTCTCCAAAAGTGGAACAGTCAACCAACTAGCGAAGGGAAGGAAGTATTCCAAAAGAAGCCCCTTGGAAGACGTCGGCACTTAATAAGCAGTCCTGCAAAGGGCTGCGAATTTAGTACCGCTACGTCTGGAACGGAGCGAAAGCGCGGCTTCGCT
>CAJUHN010000466.1 GCA_910585935.1 uncultured Lachnospiraceae bacterium
CCGTTCCAGACGTAGTGGTACTAAATTCGCGGTTTCGCTTCCCCAGAAACTGCTCATTAAGTGCCAACGTCTTCCAAGGGGCTTCTTATGGAATACTTCCTTGCCTCCGCTGGTTGGTAGCTGTTCTACTTTTTGAAGTGAATGTTATGATGAGTTATGAAATTTAAGGGAGAAGATAGGTAAAGGGGACTTTTGGAAAGGTTAGTATTGATATAGTGTTTGGAGTTTTGCAATTATTTAAAATAAATATTATATGAAAGGCGGAAATTAAAATGAGAAAAAAAATAAAAAGTGTAGCCGTTATAGCTTTGAGTTTTGCTCTTACAGGAACAGTTTTGGCAGGATGTGGTGAAACCCAACAATTCCAGCAAAATACTCAAAAAGAAACCCAACAAGATACAAAACAGGATACGAAAGATGATGTTACTCAAAGTATATCACAAGAAACTCAACAAGACACTACTGAGAAAAAAGAGGAAACAGAAGCTATAGACAAAACAGAACCAATAGTAGAAAAATATGAGGATAATTTTGCAGTTGACAGTAAAGCTGCAAAGGAATTTGCAGAGAAGGTTAAAGATGCCGTTGCAAAAAAAGATTTAGAAGCGTTGGCAGAATTGACTTCATTTCCGGTTTATGTAGGTTTGTCGAATGTTGGTGGAGTAGAGTCCAAAGAGGATTTTCTAAAACTTGGTGCAGAAAAAGTATTTACAGATGAATTATTGAAATCCATAGAAATGTCTGATATCGAAAATTTACAACCTAGTAGGGCGGGATTTTCTATTTCAGATGGAGGAAAGGCAAATATAAACTTTGGTGTTGTAGATGGAGTGCTGGCAATAAGTGGAATTAATTATTAGTAGATAAATAATTGATGCACAATGTCAAGCATTTCTGAAAAATTTTTCCGTTTTCTTTACAGGCTATTCTAATTTACCGTATAATGGATGTAAGAAGGAAGAATAGAATATGTCAAAAAAGAAAAACCATCCACATGGGCATTATTGTAAAATATGTGGTCAATATAGGGCAAATGAAAAATTTTCTGGAAAAGGTCATGCAGCTCATATTTGCAAATCCTGTTCTTGTCTAAGTGCTGCTGAAAAAGCGAAAGCTATGAATATGAATAGGTTGAGAAATTTCTCAATGGGACGGCTTACAAACAGTAAACGGAAATGACTGAAAGCCAAAACACATGATAAATACCCAGATATAGCTGAAAAGGCAAAGGCAGTTTACCATGTATGTTTTCCCTATGCAGAATGTAACGAAAAAAAGAAACAACTCATAATTTAATGAATTGTATTTTTCTTTGCTGGAATATTTTAAGCCAGAGGAGGAAGAAGAGGACTAAATAAATGATATTCTTGTAGTCGGTTATGCAAAGGAAGAAGAATAATTTTTTTGGTTATAGGTGTAATATTCTTTAGACAATCCACAATAAATAAATAGAACATAAGTGATTGCGAAAGTCAAAAAGGGGACGCTGCGGCAAGGAAGTATTCCAGCGAAGCCGCACTTTCACTTCGTTCCAGACGTAATGGTACTAAATTCGCAAATCCCACTTCTTGTGGGTTTGCTTATTAAGTACCAACGTCTTCCAAGGGGCTTCTTATGGA
>CAJUHN010000467.1 GCA_910585935.1 uncultured Lachnospiraceae bacterium
CAGCAGGCTGTTAGCGGGCGATGTTCATAAAAGAGGAAACCACTCGGTATGCCTGCAAAAAGCTCATTGCCTGCCGAAAAATCTGACTGTGCAATCTGCACGTATCTTATTTACGGATAAGTTCTAAAAAATCTGCAATAAAAAATGGATGGTTTTCCTTCTGCCTGTCATGCAGGGTAACGGCAGACGGATGCGAAAAACACTGAATTTTGTCTTTAAGTCGGAAAAAGAAATAAAGAGGAAATTTTGTGTTTGACTTGTGGACATATGATTGCAAAATATAAACAGCGCGGAAAAGCTGGATAAAACAGGGAAGAAAGAGAGAACATTGATAAAAAAATATCAAACATATATCCTTTAGTGGCATAACGACTACAAAAAAGTACAAGATATATGTAGGAGTTTTGCAATATTGTTAAAAAAAACTTTTGTCGAAATCTGTTCAAAATAGGGAGAAAATAATGTTTTACCGTTATTTACAGATAACATTTTAAGACAGATACCGTCCTGTTATAGAGTACATTTGTGCGTTAAAATGGATACATACAAATGATAAAAAGAGCATAGAAACTGGACTTTAAGGAGGGGATTGCATGAAAACTGCTGAATTTCAAAAGATAATGAATGGCTGGGATATATGGCTGTGCGTTATCATAATGATTTCTATTGTTGTATTGCAGTCTGTCTTTTTTATGCGTGCGGCAGTAAAGGAATCTAAGGCTATCGGCATTACGCCGGAGGCAAGGAAGGCGGCAATCCGTTCCGCCTGCATTACCGCTATTGGCCCGTCCTTATCCCCTGTCATTATTATGCTTGCCATGAGCACAATATTGGGAACGCCGTATACATGGTTTGTGCTGAACAATGTAGGCGCAGCGCGGACGGAACTTGCGGCGGCGACGTTGGGCGCGAATATCGCAGGGGTCGAGATCATGAATGAAAACATAGGTATAAAAGCCTGGACATATGGTATGTGGGCTGGGATTCTGAACAGCACAGGCTGGCTGGCTTTCGTATTCCTGTTCAACCATAAAATGGAGGGCATGGTAAACGGACTTTATTCCAGATATGACCCGAAGTGGATCAAATCGCTTCTGGCAGGCGCAACGCTGGGGCTTTTCGCTTACCTGCTGGGCAATAATCTGGTCAATAAACCGTCAGCAAATTATATGGCGGCGGTGGTTGCGGCAGCATGCGGCCTGTTCTTAGGAACAGTTTTGAAAAAATATCAAAAGCTGCAGGAGATTTCCCTTGGCTTGTCAATGCTGGTGGGAATGTTTTTCACACAGGCTTTCTTCGGATAGGAGGCCGGAAGGATTTATTTTCAGGGTTATTTCAGAGGAGGAATGAAGTATGAATTTTCAGGCAATTATCAACAGTCCGGGAATATGGATCGTATCGGCGTTCCTTGTTATCATCTCGGTATCGCAAGCAGTCGTATTTATGCGCGCCGCACTGAAAGAAGCGACAGAATGTGGCATTAATAAGGAAAAGAAAGCGGCGGCAATCCGTTCCGCCTGCATCACAGCCATTGGGCCTTCCCTTTCGCCGGTCATTACGCTGCTTTCACTGGTGGCTGTCGTAGGTGCGCCGACGACATGGATGCGCC
>CAJUHN010000468.1 GCA_910585935.1 uncultured Lachnospiraceae bacterium
AATCCTTCCTTGCCTCCGCTAGACTGTTGACTGTTCTAATCTGTGAAAAATGAATTTCATAATAACAGATAAAAAGTCTGAACTATTACTAATTTCTTATGTCAAAAATAAAAAGAGCTTCTAGCAAACTTTTATTAACGAAATAATTCTTTTATAATCTTTTCTGCACATTCCTCTGAGCTATATATACTCGTATCAACCTTGACGCTATACTTAATATTTTTAGTCATCAAATCATATTGCTCTTGTGATTGTGTTTCATATCTGTTTTCCCGACTAATATTACGTTGTCTACAAATATCTAATGGACAATATACCTCTACTATATCAAGAGGATTATCTTTTAATATTTCTAATAATTGATAATAATGATGTTTTATCTCTTCTCTCTCAACTAAAATTCCGTCAATCAACACATTCTTTCCCATATCAGAATATAGTTTTGCTGTTTGATACATCATAATGATTACTTCACTAAGATATTTCCAGTAATTTTTACGCAAATAATTCTCTCCAACCATTTCTTGAAATAAGTCATTAGCAACAACATAAAAAAATATATTCTCTTGATATTGAAGAGCTTCAACAATAGATGTTTTTCCTGCACTGGTTACTCCGTTCAAAAAAATAATTCTTCCTTTTTCCATATTTCTTATCCTTCCTTTTTTATTTAAGTTTATCATGAACATATTCGTCTGTCATTCTCATATGATAATCGAAAAAAACGAGAGAAACCAACCATATAGATTTCTCTCGCTTCATCTTATTCCTTTTTCATTTCGCCTAAAATCCGATATATGCTCTTATCTGAAAGATAATATTTTGTAGCCAATTTTGAAACTTTTTCCCCTTGCAAAAATAACTCATATATCTCTTTATTTCTTCTATATATCTCATTTTTATAAATACTATCATTACTTACTTTAGGTACTTTGGGTATATATAGGTCTACACCATTTACATATTTTTGAATTTCTTTTATCAGCTCTTTTGGCAATACAACCTTTGCATTTATATAACTCATATCTTCTCCTTTCAACAATAAATACAAATTAAAAAGAGAAGCACTATATATATACTTTTATACCCTTATTCACTAATACACTATTAAAAACAAACACCTCTCGTAAAAGTAAACATATTATTATATCCCTCTTTCGTTAAACTTTATTTTTTTCTATTGTATCAAAAAACTCTCTTTCCGTCCACTTATAATTCTTGTGAAATATTATAAAAGTAGACTGACAATTCAGAACACCTCCATTTCCTAAACACCTACTCCTAAACCATCAATCGCACTACTCACTATTTTATCAGATACTACTTATTTTTAAAAGACACCATAAAAATATACTAGATCCACCTTTTTATTCTATATGTTATCATAAGATTTTTCTAATTAGAAAAGCCAACAAACTAGCGCTGGCAAGGAAGTATTCCGAAAGAAGCCCCTTGGAAGACGTTGGTACTTAATGAGCCAAACCCATAAGGGTTCGGCGAATTTAGTATCCATTACGTCTGGAACGGAGCGAAAGCGCGGCTTCGTTGGAA
>CAJUHN010000469.1 GCA_910585935.1 uncultured Lachnospiraceae bacterium
TACCTTGGGTATTAAACTTAAACATAATGCTGCTTAATTTTGATTAGTTACTTAATAAATTAATTTGTAGTATAAGTTGCTCAAAAATTGAGTTGGCTACTTGAAAGATAGTAGCAAAAGTTGTTTCTTAATGTCTGATTCGTAGTTATATATCGTTTTATCTACCCTGTTCCCTTTGGATAGTATTACACAATGAGAAAAGCGTGGGAACTATCGAATATTATCATCATGAGGCTCTGGACTGCCCTTGCACAATAATAAACAATAGCCCACGCCAAACGATATATAGACTATCTTAACAAGATAGGTATATAACATTAACGTGAGCGTTCTTGCCTACTATCCCGTGCAAGTGAAATTGTCCAGATTTCATGATAGGATAATATTTAAAACGCTCTTCGTTAACTAATATGTCCTTTCAGCCCCAACACATTAGGTATCTGAAATTGGTACAAAGTTACAAAAAGCGTTTGTAATAGCAAGAACTATTGTTTATTAAAAGTTGAGGGCTATTTCTGCTTTATAAATTTATGGTAGTGGAAAAATTCAAGACTCCCCATATAAAAACTAAATTTCTGAATTTTTCCACCCCACCGATATTTCATGCTTATGGCTTTATAAACTGATTTTTAATCCGTTGAACGGTGGAAATACCAATACTTTGTAGCTTAGCTATATTTCTGATTGAATAGCCTTTTCTTAGTAAAGCTATGACTTCTTTATATTCTTCTTTCTTCTTATCATTCGTTTTGATTGAACCTGTCTTTCTGCCAAGTTTACCACCTTTGGCAATATAATTCGCTCTACCACTATTCAAACGGTATTGGATATTGCTTCTTTCGATATTTGCCATTTCTGCAAGTACTGTCACCATGATAGACGCTATTGGATTAACTTCCCCATTTGGTTGCAAAGTATATAAGCCCAAGTTCTGTATGTAAACCGATACTTTCGATTCATGCAATATATCTAAAGAGCGAAGAACCTGTAATGTACTTCTCCCTAGTCTTGACAATTCAGACAAAAGTAGAATATTCACAGATTCACGTTTACAGTATTCTAAACATTCCCCTAAAATCTGTCTTTCCTCAATTCTCTTTGCACCTGAAATATGCTCCTGGAATATATTCACAATTTCTATATCCTGTGAGATAGCATATTTCTTTAAATCCTCTATTTGTCTGCTTGTGTCCTGTCTGTCATTACTTGAAGAAACACGAGCGTATATTACGGCTGTTTTCATTTTATTCTTAGACAAAAACGACCCCTTCTTTACTTTCTTAACATCATTTATTTCTAGTATAAAAGATGACATTGTATTACGCAACACAAATCCAGATGAATATAGGATAAAACGCTTAAAGGAAATGGATGAAAGAAAAAGCCAAGAAAATGAAGAAGACAAAAAGAAATATCAATTAACCGACGAAGATTTTAAAGACCCTACTATTGTTTATATAACTCAAACATTTTAGTAGATGACAAAATTTAAATTTATGCTGTTAAACATCTAATTTTCAAGT
>CAJUHN010000470.1 GCA_910585935.1 uncultured Lachnospiraceae bacterium
TAAGTGCCGACGTCTTCCAAGGGGCTTCTTATGGAATACTTCCTTCCCTGTGCTAGTTTCTGGATTGCTCTAGGGAAATTAGAAAAGCTATGATAGCATTTGAAGTTTGGTTTTATAAAGAGCAACGTAAGTTGTATGAAAAATAGAAGAGATAAGATAAATGGAAAGTTTATGGGGAGAAGAGAATGGATAGAAGGAATCTAAATATACGTAAGGCAGAGGTGGATGATATTTCATTGATACAGAATTTGATTAAGGGTTTGGCAGCATATGAAAAAAGACCACAGGATATGACAGGGACACAGGAATTGTTGAGTTACTGGCTTTTTGAAAGGAAAATTGCTACTGCTTTCATTGCTGAGTATGACGGGGAAATAGTAGGATATGCACTGTATTATCCAGTGTTTGGCTCATTTGCTGCAATAGGGAAAGTGCATTTAGAAGATATATTTATAAAAGAGGATTTTCGAGGGCATGGGTTTGGTAAGTATTTTCTTACTAAGATAGTTGAAGTTGTGCTTGCGGAAGGATATACGGAAATGGAATGGAGTTGTTTGGACTGGAACAAACCGTCGATTGAATTTTATAAGAAATTGGGAGCGAAAGAGGAAACGGGGAGAAAGTATTTTGGGTTTGATAAATCTCAGATGGAAGATATGATAGATTCATTAATAAAATCTGAGGCTAAGTAGGAATGTAAGGTGATAGTTATGGAAAAGGCAACGAGAAAAAAATTAGTAGAAATTGCAAGACAAAAAGCAGAACTCCCATTTCATGGATATATAGAAGGAGAAGAGACAAATATTGAACCAATGATTAATCTTTTTCCAAAATGGAATATTAAAGATGCAGATAAACTATGGTGTGCAGCATTTGTTTACTATTGTTGTATTGAAGCAGGATTTGTAATTCCTTATAGTCCAAGTGAATGTGTGACATGCAGTTTGGCTGGCTGTGGTGGCTGGGAAGAGTACGCAATAGCAGATTGTCAAATAGAGTATCATAAAAAAGAGGAAACATTTATACCAAAAGCAGGGGATATTGTTCTTTATGATAGAGTATTTATTGATCAGGAACATGACCATATTGGAATTATATTAGAAGTTAAGGAGAATGTTCTTATCACAGCAGAAGGAAATATATATAATAAAAATATATCTGGAATTGTCAGACGTCCAATAGATGAACATATACGGGCATATATTAGAATACCTGATAGTTATAGATATAACGGCTTTGAGCAATAATTTTCGATTTATTTTTATTGGGCAGCTACTTATCATGGATTACTGCCCGTTTAGATTTTTAATATTTTTTTATATTATATTTTTTACAGGGTATGACGAAATGAGTTTTGATAAGGGAATTAGAATTATAAATACATTATAACACAAAAATTCGCTGTGGCAAGGAAGTATTCCAGCGAAGCCGCGCTTTCGTTCCGTTCCAAACGTAATGGTACTAAATTCGCAGCCCCTAACAGGACTGCTTATTAAGTACCAACG